>NZ_JBEEAB010000012.1:0-218478 GCF_040120725.1 Actinopolymorpha sp. B9G3
ATACCTCAAACGTCAAATGTTCGGCCGCGCAAACTTCGACCTCCTCCGGAAACGAGTACTACTCACATGACACCACCACCAACAGTCACCGACCGGCCCACCGCCTCACGAAATTTGAGACAGAACCGGTTCTCGTGCGCAGGTCGCCCCTGGGTCCGAATGTCGCTGACCGTGAACTGGTCCTGGTACGCGGCCGCTGTTGAGGGCTAGTGAGGGAAGTTCGGGGGCACCTCAGGGGCACGCCGTCGGACCATGATCCGCTCGGTCGAGTGCAGGTAGGCGGTACTCCGCGATGATGCGTTCCGCTGCTTCGGATGCTCCAAGGACGCCGGTGTCGAGATGCAGACTCTCGCGCCAGGGTATGGGCGTGAACAGGTCGTGTTCGGCCATGGCCCGGCGCAGACCCTCGACCGTGGCGAGCTTTCCTGCCGCCCTCCGCTGCGAGTCCGGCACCCGTGCCTCCAGGACTTCCTCTGAGCAGGTGAGCTGCACCGGGCACACGCGCCCGCCGTTGCTCTCGACGACCTCGAAACGTCGCATGGTCTGCGGATCGTTGTCCGGATGGCTGTAGACCGTCGTGGAGATCAGGTCCCGTCCTGAGCGCGCTGCCTCGGCCACGATGCCCTCACGGATCGCGCGTACCTGGCGCCAGAACGGGTCACTCCCGAACTCGAAGACCGGCCGAACACAGTCGATGGCCAAGTGGTTGTGAAACACCCGGTAGCCCGTGCGAGCGGCGAGCTCTTTCGCAACGGTCAGCTTCCCGACGGCCGGCGGCCCATACAGGTAAACCAGGTCCATCGCGGGGACGATACAGGAATAGCCACACCGGAACATCCTGAGCGGGGCCCGAGCCCCCGCCGGCCGATGAGCCTGAGACGGGACGTGGATGGCATCGCTACCAGCTTGGTGACACACGGGTTAGGACCCATGCCCGCTTGTCCAGATCAGTTCAGACTTGCTCGTTGGCGCTGGAGAGAGGGCGTCGGAAACCCTCGATTGTCCAGGCCAGTCCAAGGCCGTCCGGCTGCTTGTTGCACGTGGGTTCCACGCCAGAGCGCTGGTGTTGGAGTCCAGGGTGCCATGTACATTGCGGGCTATACGACGCTGAGGCCCTTCACGTAGTCGCTGAGTCGGTGTGCGAGAGCTTGTCGTTCGGCGTACTCGATCAGCGGAACCCACTCCGGTGGAGGGACCGGGGTGCCAGCTGCGCGCGGGATGACATGGAAGTGGACGTGGGGTACCTCCTGGCCAGCTGCGATGCCGTTTCGCTGGATCAACAGCACACCGTCGGGGTCGAGAACTGCGCGCACGGCGCGAGCGGCCTGCATCATTGCGGTCATGAGTGCAGCCTCTTCGGCCGGTTCGAGGTCGAAGAGGCTTTCTACGTGGCGCTTGGGGATGACGAGCAGGTGTCCCGGGCAGCCCCCGAATGAGAACGGGTTGACGAACGTGCGGGTCAGCTCATCCTCGGTGACAACAGCGCATGGCCCCGACTTCGGTGATGGTTCGCCGGCGAGATTCCGGCAGTAAGGGCACGGATCACGGCGGGGCAGTCTGAAGCCATTGGTTATCGACATGATCGGCATGTTGGTACTTGGTGCGCAGCTGGACCAGTCGACGTCGTGGATTGGACCGGACACATCCCTGAAGATGGCCTTGCTCTTCGTGGGGCCTCCCACATGGAGTGAGGTTCATGCCTAGGCGCTGGAGACCTGAGGTATCCCTGCCTTGCAAAGGAACGTCGCGGTCTCGCGCTGCACTGAGCGTAGATCGTCGCCGTGTCGGGGTCCGGTTGTCGTGACCGTCGTTGACCGCTGCGTACCCTGATCGGCCCTGGCTTGGGGCACGCGGAGGGCACGGCGACCATGGCGGCCATGTCGAGTGGTCACTGGTTCGTCGGAGGCACGGGGAAAGGCGTCTATCCTGCCGTGGTGATCGAGAGCCCGGAGGATTTTGCGCGCCAGCTTGTCGATCGTGAGGGCGATCCTGGTCGAGCCTGGTTGGCGTCTCTACCTGGCTTGGTAGATGAGTTGCTACGGCGGTGGCGCTGCACTCCGACCGCTCCGATCACTCGCGGCCATCTCGGGATCATCCTGCCCGTGCAGCGTGACGACGGCTCGCCAGCTGTCCTGAAGGTCTCCTTCACCCATCCAGTCAACATGTACGAAGCTCACGCCTACGCCGTCTGGGGTGGGCGTGGCGCCGTGCTGCTGTACGAACGGGACGACGCCAAGTTCGCCATGCTGTTGGAGCAGGGCGAGTGGCAGACGCTGGAGGACCTCGGCGACGTTGACCAGGCAACCGCCGTGGCCGGACAGCTTGCCCGACGACTGGCCGTCCCGGCCCCGGGCGAGCTGCCTCGGCTATCTGATCGGGCCGAAGGGTGGGAGCAGTCGCTCCACGAGAACTCCGAGTTGCTGGGCCATCCGCTGTCACAGCGTGCACTGGGCGCGGCGCTCGCCACCATCCAGGACCTCGCCCGCAAGCAACCCGACACCATGGTCCACGGTGATCTGCACTTCGCAAACGTCGTACGCTCCCACCGCGAGCCGTGGCTGGCGATCGACCCTATGGGACCGGCCGGCGACCTCGCCTACGACGCGCTCGAGGTGCTCAAGCGCGGTGCTGCGAGCCTGCTTCAAGCCGTCGACCTGGAGGCGGAGCTGCGGCGTCGGTTGGCCATCTTCGCCGACGCTGCTGAGATCGAACGCGAACGGGCCATCCGTTGGGCACAAGTTCGGGCGGCGACCGGGGCACATAAGAGCCGGAAGGCCGGGAAGCCAGCCTGGATCATCGAGCAGATAGCCGAGCTTCTGGCTTGAGACCGCCTGCGGGTGGCCTGACCCCTGTGACCACTCTTCCCCGTCGTCCTCGCAACCAGCCAGATTGAAGGTCGGAGCGGAGGGGGTCAAGAGTCGGCGCAGCCGATCACGCGTGACGCCGAAGGCGCTCTTGAGGCCAGGAGCGGAGGCCGGAGACTGGCGTGCGAGGAGGGCGGGGCGGTCACCGTACCTGTGAGGCTTGCCGTCGACTCTGGAGATCTCCGCTGGCCCGCCCGGCGAGCCCGAGGACGGCCGCCCGCAAGGGCGGCGGCCGGGCGGTGCGCCGCGTCAGCGGCGCCTTGATCAAGAACAGAGCCAGATTCGGCGACACAGCGCCTGTCTGGTCACAAGTTTGGTCACATCGAGACTGAAAACGCCCCTCAGAGAGAGCCTCTGAGGGGCGTTTTGCCTGGTAGCGGGGGCGGGATTCGAACCCGCGACCTCTGGGTTATGAGCCCAGCGAGCTACCGAACTGCTCCACCCCGCGTCGCCTGGACAAGAGTACGGGGATGGCTGGAGAACAGCAAATCGGGTCAATCCCCGCACCAGCCATCCCCGGCTGGCCTGCCTCAGCCCGCATCCGGTTCGTGTGGCTCCGTGCCGGTCGCGGGTGCTTCGGGCGTGGGGGTGGCGCCGTCCTCGGCACCGCCCTGCCCACCGCGACGGGCTTCCGCTGCCCGGGCGACGGCCGCCTGCGCGCGTTCCACGGCGTCGGCGTAGGCGCTGAGGTCACCCTCCTTCAGGGCAGCCTCGGCCTCCTCGAATGCCTCACTTGCTGCGGCCAGTTCGCGCGCCACTGCGTCGGAGGTAGGCGGTGCGGGCGACTCGCCAGGCTCCTCCGGCGGTTGCTCGCTGCCGGGGTTCTCGCCGGTGTCGGCGCCCGCGTTACCGGCGAACACCATGTCGAGCGCATCCTGCAGTGTCGGCCCGACCCCGATTCCACCCCCGAACGACGCGAGAACCAGCCGCATCAGCGGATAGGCCGCGTCACCGGAACCGCGCTGGACGTAGACCGGCTGGACGTAGAGCAGACCGCCTCCGACCGGGAGCGTCAGCAGGTTGCCCTTCTGGGCCTGGCTGTCACCACGGGTCAGCGGCAACATGGCGTCGGCCACCCTGGTGTCGGAGTCGAGCTTGTTGGCGATCTGGCTCGGCCCGTCGATCTGGGTCTCGTCGAGTTGGAGCACCTGGATCTTGCCGTAGTTCTTCGACGTGGCGTCGGCGTTGACGGCGACGAAGGCGGCGAGGTTCTCACGGTTGAAGTAGATGTAGGTCGACGTCAACGAGAACTCCGGCCCGTCCGCTCCCGGCATCTGCACCGACAGGTAGTACGCCGGCTGCTTCGTGGCGTCCTGCGCGCCCTTCGTCGGGTCTGCCGGCACCTTCCAACGTTCGGTGCCCTGGTAGAACGCGCCCGCGTCCGTCACGTGGTACTGCGCCAGCACCTCGCGCTGGATCTTCATCAGGTCCACCGGATAGCGGACGTGGCCCATCAGCGCCTTGGGCATCGCGGCCTTGGGCTCGACGGTGCCTGGGAACGCCTTCATCCAGGTACGCAGGATGGGATCCTTCTCATCCCAGGCGTACAGCCGCACGCTCCCGTCGTAGGCGTCGACGGTCGCCTTCACCGAGTTGCGGACGTAGTTGAGCCGCTCGCTCGGCTGCCCCACGATCGCCGGCTGCGGCGTGAGTGACGTGGAGGTCGCGTCGTTGAGGAGCAGCCGCTGGGAGAGCGGATAGTTCTCCGACATCGTGTAACCGTCGACGATCCACTTGACCCGGCCACCGACGATGGCGGGATAGGGGTCGGAGTCGACGTTGAGCCACGGCGCGACCTTCTGCACGCGCTGCCGGGGGTTACGGTCGTAGAGGATCTTCGACTCGGAGTTGATCCGCGACCGGTTGAGCAGGATGTTGAAGTCCTGGAACTTCGTGGCGTAGAGCAGCCGGCTGCCGAACGATCCGAGCGGCACTCCGCCGTTGCCCTGGTAGGTGTTCGTCGTCTGGGTGTCGGCGCTGCCGCCCGGGATGTCCAACTCGACCGGCTCGGTGCCCTTGGGCGCGCCGACGATGGAGTACGGCGGGGACGACTCACCGAAGTAGATCCGCGGTTCGTACTTCCCCAGCTCGCCCCGGCTGGGAATGCTGCCCTCCATCCACTGAGGGCTGCCCTCGCTGGTCCGCTGGTTGCCGTAGGCCGCGACGACACCGTGACCGTGGGTGTAGACGGTGTGGTCGTTGTTCCAGTTGCGCTGGTCGGCGGGTACGCCGTCGAGGTTGACCTCGCGGACCGCGACCACGGCGTCGCGGGTCTCCCCGTCGATGGTGTAGCGGTCGACGTCGAGCGCCGGCTCGGCGAAGGAGTAGAACCCACGGACCTGCTGCAGCTGTTCGAACGTCGGGCCGACGATGGCCGGGTCGATCAGACGGACGCCAGGAAGTGTCTCGGCGTCGTTGGCGAGCTGGCCTTCGCTCGTCGTGGTTTCGGCTTCGTACCTCGTGACCTTGGTGTCAGAGACGCCGAACGCCTTCCGGGTCGCGTCGATGTTGCGCTGGATGTAGCTCGCCTCGCGCACCGGCTCGTTGGGACGGACCTGGACCTGCTGCACGATCGCGGGCCACGCCCACCCGAGCAGGGCGGCGGAGAGGACGAGCAGGCCGAGGCCGAGGCCGGGGAGCATCCAGGTGCGGCGTACGACATTGGCGAAGAACAACACCGCGCAGATCGCCGCGATGAAGGTGAGGATGGTCTTGGCCGGTACGACCGCGTGCGCGTCGGTGTAGGTGATGCCGGTGAAACTCGAGTTCGACATCTGGTGCGCCGCGACCACCAGGCCGTAGCGGTCGAACCAGTAGGCGACGGCCTTCAACAGGACGAACAGCCCGAGGAGCACCGAGATGTGCGCCTGTGCCGCGGCGGACGCCTTCTGGCCCTGGGTCTGCAGCCGGATCCCGCCGTAGAGATAGTGCGCGACCAGGGCCGCCACCAGCGACAACAGGATGATCGCGAAGCCGAATCCGATCAGGAAGCGGTACCACGGATAGCCGAACACGTAGAAGGACACGTCGAGACCGAACTGCGCATCCTTGGTGCCGAAGCTCGTCGCGTTGCTCCACTGCAGGAACGTCTCCCAGCGCCCCGACGCGCTCGAGCCGGCGATCAGGCCGAGGAGACCCGCTACCACGCCGGCGATGAGCTTGCGGTGCGGGTCGATGACGTCGCGGTAGCGGTCCAGCGTCTGCTGCTCGTTGGACATCGTGCGGTAGCGCGGCCGGAGCCGGTGCGCGAGCGCCAGGTTGGCGAAGACGACCGCCCCCAGGACGACACCGAAGGTGACGAACATGCCCAACCGCGTCAGCAGCGTGGTCGTGAACACCTGGGAGTAGTTGACCGAGCCGAACCACAGCCGTTCGGTCCAGAAGCTCGTGAAGACGGCGAAGACGGCGGCCAGAACCACGAGGACGATGATCGTCGGCACGAGCGCCCTGGTACGGACGTTGCCGCCGCGAGGGCCCGAGGGTCCGCGCCGGAAAGGATCGCGCGGTGCGGAGAAGCTGCTCACGTCGTCATCGCTCCTGGAGGTCTGGGTCGGGCTCCTGCCCGTGGCTGAGGCGCCGCCTGGTCAGATCATCCCTGGAAGGGAAACTTAGCGAAAACGTCCCGGGTTCCCCCGCGACGCCCCGCGCTCCGATGGCCGCAATGGTCGGTTCGTTGTCGCGTCGTCGGCGGCCCGTCGCCTTCATCGCGCACAGCTCGGGACACGCGCCGACGGCTGGTCGCGCAGCCGCTCGAGGGACTGTACGGCGCCACGGAGCGTGTCGACCCGGACCAGGCGGATGCCGTCGACCTGGGCCGCCGCGGCCGCCTCGCAGTTGGCGGCTGGGACGAGGAAGGTCTCGGCGCCGTTCTCCTTCGCCCCGGCGATCTTCTGCTGGATCCCGCCGATGGGTTGCACCGTGCCGTCGGCCGCGATAGCGCCGGTGCCCGCGATGTGGTGTCCGCCGGTGAGGCTGCCCTTGGTCAGCTTGTCGACGATGGCCAGCGCGAACATCGTGCCCGCGCTGGGGCCGCCGATGTCCTGCCCGAGGTTGACGGTGACCTTGAACGGGAACTCGAAGCCGTCGAACGGCGTGATCCCGACGAACGCCTTGCCCGGGTCCTGGGGTGACTTCGCCGTGGTGATGGAGACGTCGACGTCCTTGCCGCCCCGGCGTACGGCGAACTGGATCCGGTCGCCCGGCTTGTGCCTGCCCACGATGTCGACGACATCCTGGGCACCCGTGACGTGCTTACCGTCGACCGCGACGATCACGTCACCGGCCTTCAGCCTGCCGACGGCCGGTGTGTCCTCGACGACGGCCTGCACCTGGACGACCGGTGTCACCTTCTCGTTCGCCTGGCGCAGCGCGGCCGCGACGGCTGTCTGCTGGGACGTCTGCATCGCCTCGGCGTTCTCCTGCTCGACCTGCTCCGGGGTGGGGTCGCCGGGATAGAGATAGTCGTACGGAACGACCGCGACGCGTGGGTCGATCCAGCCGACGATGACGCTGATGAGGTCCAGCTTCTGGTCAGGGCTGCTCACCGCGACGGTGGTGAGGTCGAGCGCGCCGTTGGTCTTGAACGTCTCGTGCCCGCTGATCTGGACGATGGGTTTGCCGTCGACGGTGCCGAGAGTGTTCTCGGTGGGCCCAGGGCTCATCGCGGCGAACGGCACAGGAACCAGCCAGGCGACGGCTACGAGGGCGATGAGCAGGACAGCGGTCAGCGTCATCGTCGCGACACGGCGAGACATGGGCCCCAGCGTAGGTGACCGTCCCGTAAGCACCCGCGACGGTCCTCGCGATCATCCCCGCTGTTCGCAGCCCCGGTGATCATGTCGGTCGTCATGTTCGTGATCATGTTCGTGATCATGTTCGTGATCATGAAAGGAATCGGGACCATGAAGGAAAACTGGCCCATAGACCCCAAAAGTCTTCATGATCACCGACATGATCACGAACATGATCACGGGGAGCCCGGGAAAACTGAGCCGAGCGGGGCGAACGAGTTATCCGGCGCCGACCCATTCGGCGGAGCCGTCGGTGAAGCGCTGGTGCTTCCACAGCGGCACCTGCGCCTTGAGGTCGTCGATCAACTGCCGGCAGGCGTCGAACGCCTCACCCCGGTGCGGCGCGGCCACGCCCACGATCACCGCGGCCTCCCCCACCGCGAGGTCACCCACCCGGTGGACGGCGGCCACCGCGCACACCGGATGCGCCGCCGCCACGGCCGAGGCGACCTGGCGGAGTTCCTCGATCGCCGCCGGGTGCGCTTCGTACCCGAGTTCGGTCACTCCGCGTCCGCCGTCCTCCTCACGTACGACTCCCACGAACAGCGCGAGCCCACCGGCCCGGCGATCGGCGATCGCCGCCAGGACCTCGTCGACCGACAGCGGCGTCTCTCGTACGTCGAGCAGCCGGATCACATCGGCCATCGGCCCGGTCGAACTTGAAGCCACCCGCGTCATGTCCCGCCTCGCGATCTTCTCCGCCGTGCCCTGCGTACGACGGCCGCGGCGCCCAGCAGAGCCACGGTGGCGCCGGCAGCACCCATCGTCGCGGTCTCGCGCCGACCGATCCGCCGACCGAGCGCCGCGTGCCGCCCGGCCACGTCGGTCGCCAGGACCTCGCAGGCCGTCACGTTGTCATAGGCCGGCTGCCAACCGGCGGCCAGCAACTTCGCCGACGACACTACCCACGGGTGGCTCACATAGGCGAGATCGCTGGCCGGGGCGGGGGTGAGGCCCAACCGGTGCAGGCGTTCGGCAGCACCGAGGGCGAGGCCCTCGGGAAGCTCGAGCCGCGGCAGGCCGAACAGCATCTCCACCTCGTCCTGTTCGAGATAGCCCTCGCAGCCGACCGTGACCGGACCGTCAACCTTGCCCAGCACGGCGTACTCCAGCGCGCTCACGAGGTCGTCGACATGGCAGAACTGCCAGCTCGGCTTGCTCCCCCGGATCACCAGGAGCCTCGCCGCCTCGAAGTGCCGGGTGAGGAACGTGTCGACGTCGGGCCCGACCAGCATCGACGGGCGTACGACGGTCACAGACAACCCGGGATGCGCCTTCGGCGCGCGCCGGGCAAGCCACTCCATCTCCAGCATGTCCGACACGATGCCTTCGGGCCGTGCCCGCAGCGGCCCGTCCTCGTCGAGCGGCACGGAGTTGTCCGGGGCGGCGCCGTAGACCATGGCACTCGTACACAGCACCACCCGGGGTACGCCCGCCGCGGCTGCCGCCGTCAACACCGTCTGCGTGCCACCCACGTTGCGCGCGCTCCGCTGCCGCGGGTCGGAGTCGGGCGAGCGGTCGAGGTCGAGGTGGACTACGACGTCGCAGCGGGAGATGCGCTGCGCGATCGCGGGATCACGAACCTCGAGGACCCGCCATTCGACGCCCTCGAGATCGCCTCGGCGCTCGTCGATCCCGATGACCCGCTTGATCTCGGGCAGCCCGACCAGCCGCGCGGCGAGGGCCCGCCCGATTCCCGTGGACGCGCCGGTCACCGCCGCCACCAGTCCGCCGCCCCTGCGCGCCGTGACGGCAGGCCGGCGCGTCGTGCGGCGGCTCCGCCGGGCACGAACGCGGGTGGGTTCGTCGTTCAGCTGGAAACTCCCGGGCTAGGTTGGACGATATGAACGCAGTGCTACGTACGGCCGTGGCGCGCTCGTGCACCAGCCCCCCGCACACCATCATCCGTACGCAGCCATCTCTCATCCTGCCGGAGGTCCAACCGTGAGCAACGACGAGCCCGGTGCCGGGCACGAGGGCGAGGAGCCCGAGAAGCGGCAACCCGGCGGTTCGGACAACCCGTTGGCGGGGTTCGACCTCAGCGCGATCTTCGGACAGCTGCAAAGCATGTTCTCGTGGCAGGGCGGCCCGATCAACTGGCAGCTCGCCGAGGAAACCGCCCGCCAGACGATCCGCCAGGCCGGCGACGCCTCGCTGACCGCGGCCGAACGTACGACCGTGGACCAGACGGTCCGCCTCGCCGAACACTGGCTGGACGACGCCACGAGCCTGCCCGCGGGCTCGGCCGGCGAAGCGCTCGCCTGGAACCGCGTCGAGTGGCTGGAGGGCACCCTTCCCGCCTGGAAGAAGCTGATCGAACCCCTCGCGACCCATGTCGTCGGCGCGATGGAGAAGGCGCTACCCGAGCAGCCTGGACCGATGGGAGCCCAGCTCACCGGCGTCCTCACCCAGGTCGGCGGAATGATGTTCGGCGCCCAGGTCGGGCAGGGTCTCGGCCAGCTCGCCACCGAGGTTTTCGGGTCGACCGACATCGGACTCCCACTGGGTCCACTCGGTCAGCCGGTGCTCATCCCGGCCAACGTCGCCACGTTCGGCACCGGGCTGGGGCTGCCCGAGGACGACGTACGCCTCTATCTCACCCTGCGCGAGTGTGCCCACCAGCGGCTCTTCCACCACGCGCCGTGGCTGTCGGCCCACCTCTTCTCCGCCGTGGAGGACTACGCACGCGGCATGCACGTCGACGTCAGCAAACTCGAGGACCTCGCCGGCAGGATCGACATGGCCAACCCCGAGGCGTTGCAGGATGCCCTCGGAAGCGGCCTGCTCGAACCCGAGGAGACACCGCGGCAGAAGGCCGCGCTCGCCCGGCTGGAGACCGCCCTCGCACTGGTCGAGGGTTGGGTCGACGACGTGGTGACCGCCGCCGCCGCGCCGCGGATGCCGTCCGCGGTCTCCCTCCACGAGGCTGTACGCCGGCGCCGAGCCGAGGGCGGGCCGGCCGAGCAGACGTTCGTCACCCTCGTCGGCCTCGAACTCCGTCCGCGCCGGATGCGGGACGCCGCCACGTTGTGGGCGACGCTGCGGGAGACCCGTGGCATCACCGGCCGAGAGGCATTGTGGGCACATCCCGACATGCTGCCGTCGGGCGACGATCTCGACGACCCGCGCGGGTTCGCCGAGCGGGCCGGATCTCCGGACCGGATGGATCTCGGCGACCTGGGCTTCGACGTACCACCGGATGGCGGCGGGGCGGCTGCTCCGCCGGAGGAACCCGGCTCGGAGGGTCCCGGCGACCGCCCAAGCCCAGACAGGCCCGACCAGGAGGGCCCCGACCAGGAGGGCCCCGACCAGGAGGGCCCCGACCAGGAGGGCCCCGACCAGGAGGGCCCCGACCAGGAGGGCCCTGACCAGGAGGGGCCTGACACGCCTGGATCCGGCCGGTGAGCTCGCTGCATGATGACGCCGTGGCGTCGCTCTCCCGGTGGAAGGCCCCCGACGCCGAGCAGGAGGCCCTCCGGCTCGACTATCTCGCCCACCTGGCGCGGCACTCCGATGGGGTGTGGCGCAGCTGCGCACCTGCCCATCTCACCGCCAGCATGGTGGTCCTTGACCCCACCGGGCGGCATACCGCGCTGGTCCTTCACAACCGGCTGAACCGCTGGGTCCAACCGGGGGGACACTGCGAACCCGACGACGTCTCGCTGGGCTCCGCGGCCCTGCGGGAGGCGCGGGAGGAGACCGGGCTGGACGAACTCACGGGCAGCCGCGAGCCGGTCATGTTGTCCCGCCATGGAGCGCCGTGCGGTGTGGAGTCGCACCTGGACGTCCAGTTCCTCGGCATCTCGCCCGCCGATCAGGCACCCGCGGTGAGCGAAGAGTCACGTGACGTTCGCTGGTTTCCGGTCGCTGACCTGCCGCGTGACCTTGCCTCCGGAGTGCCGCAGAGCGTCACGGCCGCGGTCGCCGCGCTTGCGCTGAGCCGCTGACCAGCGTCCGGAGTTAGCGGCAGGCCCCGCGGGGAGGGCGTTCCAGCCCTTGAACCCGCAGGTCAGTCCAGGAGGACGACCGCGAGGATCACGAGCGCGACGACGACCACGCCGACCACCGCCGCGATCCTGAGGGCGGTCTGCCGGGGTTTGGGTGCCCACGGAGGTCGGGCTCCCGGCTTCGCACCGTCATCGACGAAGCGCTGGAACATGGCCGTGTTGGCGCCGGGGTCCTCGTCGCCCCTTTTCACATTCGACATGTCCGAGACCATACCGGCGTTCACCCCTTGATCGGGGATTCCGTACATCCCGCCCATTCCGGACAAGGGCAGTGACATTCCTTCCCTGCCCCGAGAAGGTCCGCGCCTCAGGGCTCCCGTGGCCGATGCCGGCCGACCCCGTACGGTATCTCCGCACCAGCGACGGCACAGGGCGAGAACGCACGAGCTCGCCGTACGGAAGGAGTGGGGTTGGGCACGCTTCCCGACGGAGGATCCGTCCGACCGATCACCCGATGGGGCGAGCCTGTCATGCACCGACCATGCCGCCCGGTCGAGGCGTACGACGAAGCACTCGCGACGCTCGTCGCGGACATGACCGCCACGATGGTCGCCGCCGACGGCGTGGGACTCGCCGCCAACCAGATCGGCGTCGACCTCCGCGTCTTCGTGTTCCGCTGCCCGGACGAGGACCAGGTCATGGTCGAAGGCGTTGTCTGTAATCCGGTCCTCGAACTGCCGACCGGCGCGGACCGACACCTCGACGACTCCGAGGAAGGCTGCCTCTCGCTGCCGGGCGCGTACGCACCCTGCGCGCGTCCCGACCGCGCCGCGGTCCGAGGCTTCGACCACAGCGGAGCGCCCGTCGTCATCCACGGCACGGGGATGCTCGCGCGCTGTCTCCAGCACGAGACCGACCACCTGGAGGGAATCGTCTTCGCCGACCGAGTGTCCAAGCGGACCCGGCGGCAGCTGTTCGGGGAGGCGGAGGAGGTCGCCGACGAGTTCGACCCGCAGTGGCCGGCCTGAGGAGGGGGCCGGGCTGGCGGTACGTCCGGGCTGGCCGTACGTCCGGGCTGGCGGTACATCTGGGCTGAGCGCGAGCGTTCCAGCGGAGGCGGGGAGGCTGCTCCGCAGACGCCCGCGAGGATCAACCCCGTCGGGTCCTACGACCGAACTCACAACGGCAGCGCGACCATGCGCAACTCGAGCGCCGCGACCACCTCCCGGGTGACCACCGCGGGACCAGCGAGTTCGCCATATGCCGCGAGCATGGCGGTCTGCAAACTCGGCCAGACCGCGTCGACACCGAGCCTGGACACCACGCCGGCCGCCCGAAGACGCTCGAAGACCGGTGAGCGGAGCGCGCCGACGTACAGACGGACACCGTTGGCCCGTAGCCGGTAGTGCAACTCGATCAGGGCCTCGCACGCACTGTCGTCGATCTCGGGCGTGTGCTGGAGGGAGAGGACGACGACAACGGGAACCGGATCGCATTCCGCGACCCGGTTCAGAACACCGCCGACCACCACAGGGGCGACCTCGTGATCGAGGGCGCGGGTCGGCGCGAGGCACAGGACATCTGTGGCGATCGAGGCCCTGCACGCATCGGTCCGCGCAAGCTCCGGTGCGACCTGACTGCGTACCCTCGGGACCGGCCAGCGAAGACCGGTGCCACGCGGAGCGACTCGGCGGGCAAGTGAGAACACATCGTCGAGCAGCATTCCGTCCCCCGCAAAGTCGTTCCCCCAAAAGACTTCTGCGAAAAGTCTCCGCGAGGAGGGTGGGTGGGGGCCTCACCCGCGCAGGATGATTGGGCAAGCGCAAAATCCCCGGGCACCGTGCTCCGGGCACACCGCAACGGCCTCGGGGCCGGGCGCATGCGCGATGAGTTCCCGCCCGTGCGGCGGCGTCATGGAGACACGACAACGAGCCGGACCCACGCACCCGACCCATGACTGGGTGCAGCAGGTGAGCCCGGCGCGAATCCGGTGAGCTCAGCGGCCCGACCGGCGCTCCGACGGATGCAACTGCGCGGCGACGTACGGCCCCACCAGATCGCCGCAGGATCGCCTCGGCGCCGCCACCTCCACGATGGCTCCGTCGTCCAGCCGCAGCCTGAGCAGCAGCGGACACGGACCCAACCGGCGAAGGTCGGCAGGCGCGTCCTCGAGATCCTCGGCGAACCGGCAGGCGAACAGCAGTACCCGCGTCAGTGCGATCCCCCGATACACGACAAGGACGTCATGCACCCACACAGCGTAGGAAACATGTCTCGACCAGCGTTGCGTCAACGTGTCGAGACCCCACGACGAGCTTCGTAACCTGCACCGGAAAACGCCCGATGCGTACACCACACGACGTCGCCGCCACAGGACGGCGATCGCGAGACTTAGCACTGCAATCACGGCAGCGCTGATCACCCACAGCATTCCCGCACCTCCCCCTGCGCGGCCCCTCCACCGTCAGCCTCGACGAGGGAAGGGGGTGCGACCACGTCCGCAGGGGATGAAACTGCGCCAGGTCGAGGGTGAAATCCGGTCCGGGCCGTCCTGGCGCCGACCCACGGGCTTGACTAGCTCTTGTTCTCGTTCTCGCACTCCGCGAGCGACAGTTGCGCCGCGGCCGAGACCCCCTCGAGGTAACCGCGAGCGCGGTCGGCCTGGGGGTAACGGCGTACGAGCTCCCAGAATCGCGGTGTGTGCCCGGGTTCGACCAGGTGTGCGAGCTCATGGATGAGTACGTAGTCGACGACCCAGACCGGCATGCCCTGCAGCCGCGAGGACAGCCGGACCGTCCCATCGCTCGGCGTACATGATCCCCAGCGCATGCCCTGGTTGGAGACCCATCGGACGCTGGCTGGCCCGGAGACCTCGCCGAGGTAGCGCTGGCACAGCGTCTGGGCCCGGGTCAGGAGCTCGGCGTCACTCGGCCGCCGGCGACGCTCCTGCGCGGCGAGCCGGTCGAGCATGACGTCGACCCAGCGGCGCTCCTCGGCGCGGGTCATTCGGGCGGGGACCATGACCACTACTCGGTCGCCCTCCCGGTAGGCGCTCACGGTGCGGCGGCGGCGGGCGCTGCGGCGCACCTCCACGTGGTAGGGCTCATCACGCGCCCGGTCTATGCGTGAACTCGGGCGCGCCTGGCTCCGCTGCCTCGACGCCGGTTCGGCCACCCCAGCAAGGTACCCCCAACAACCGACAAGGGCTGCCCCATCCACGCGCGAAGCGCCGGATTCCCACAGGCCGCCGACCGGTGAACTCGCAGGTCAGGCTCATAGTCCTGGACAGAAGGTGCCAAGCGTCCACAGGTGTGCACACACCTCATCCACCGGGAATCCCCCAGATGTGCACATGCTCTCCACAGGCTTTTCCACAGCCGTGGATAACACAGCGTGGTGGGGCGACGGCGACCAGAGTGTCCCGCACTGTCGACCACGCACTGTTGACCACGCACTGTCGACCACGGCGATATGTCGATCACTGCGTCCTGTCGATCAGCAGCCGCTGGGGCCACGAGGTGGCGATCGAGGGGCGGTCGGCTTTGACGATCTCGGGGGGTCGGGTTTGACCCGCCGTCAACCACGGGTAGCGTCGACACGGCGCCGTCCGGGAGGCACATCCCGCGACCATCACGCACACACGGGTATAAAAGGGGACACCATGGGCAGGACATGGCCATGGGGTGCCGCGCACGGAGTCGTGGACGGCGCTGGAATAAGGTGACCCGAGATCGGGCGGCCCGGGCGGGCCCGCCCTGCCCCGACCCAGCACAGCGAGGAGGGCCGTCATGGCGGAGACCTACACAGGCGAGTTCTACTGCGTCAAATGCAAGGCCAAGCGGAATGCAACCGGCGAGGTCAAGGTGAACGACAAGGGCACGCGGATGGCCAAGGCCACCTGTCCCGAGTGCGGCACCAACCTCAACCGGATCCTCGGCAAGGCCTGAGCAATCTGGCCACCGAAGGGGCGGCCGCACGATGGGCCGCCCCGCATGGTTCCACCTTGGGCGAGTTCTGGCTGCCTGGCCTCGCGCCGGTTCCTGTCCTCCGCGACGCCCAGATCCAGCTGACGGCGCTGGACACGGCTAGACCCGCTCACCCCGCCTGGTGCGACGCGTGACGATCCGCTCGGCGAGGAACGACAGGAACGGCACGGTTCCGGCTACCAGCACCGCCAGGGTCCCCCGCACCGACCAGCGGGCCCGGAGGGCGAGATCAGCCCCCAGCACGAGGTAGACCATGTACAGGAACCCGTGAATCGGCCCGACAATCGCGACCGCACGCGCGTCATCGCCCAGGTACTTCATCGGCATCGCGACGAGCGCGAGAACCAGCAGAAACACCCCCACGACGTACGCGATCACCCGGAACCGGGTGAGGCGCCCGCGCAGTTCGGGCGCCATCTGCGATGTCGTCGCCGGCGGAGTCACCGGTACGTCGGCGTCGGCCGTCATCCCTCGCCCCCAGGTGCTCCGGCTCCAGTTGCTCCGCCCCCAGATGCGCCGCTCCCACGTGCTCCGGCCCCGCGTGGCGCCGCGCTCGTGGATCTCCCATGCCCCGCCGCGACGCGGAGCGACCGGCGGTGCAGGGCGTCGAGATAGTCGTTGTACGCCTCGAGCTCAGGATCATCGGCCGCCCGGGCCATCGGGTCGGGCACGGGCGACCCCAGCGGTCGCTTCGAAGGTAGGGGTGGCAACGCCGCCTCGTCGTCGCCAGAAGAGACGTCACTGCCGGCGAGCAGGCCTCCGCTGTCGTGTGGCGTGACGGCGGCTGGGTCCACGCGGCCAGGGCCAGCCGGTGCGCTTGTGTCCGCCACCCGGTGGGACTCGAGATCCGGCGGAGGTGCTGGTTCACGCAGCAGCTTCCACCACAGGTAGACCGCGAACGCCGCGAAGAAGGGCCACTGCAGCGTGTAACCGAAGTTCTGCCAGCTGCCAGACGACGACTCGAAGCGGTTCAGCTGCCACCACGCCAGGAACAGGAACGCCGCCACGGCGAGAACGACGGTGATCGTGAACGCGATCCACCGCGGGGTGAGCAGCCGGCGGAAGGACGGTGCGGCCGCGGCGGCGGGCTGCTCCGCCTCGGTGCGCGCGTCGTCCATGATGTCGGGTTCGACTTCCTCGTTCGGTGTGGTTCTCGTCCAGCGTCGATGCCTCGCGGCCGACACTAACACCGCCTGTGGATGACGCCCGCGGGCGTCCGTACGGACGTGGCAGGCTTCTCCCCCTGCGGGCGGAGGCGTCCGCAATTGGCGCCAGCACACACGGGGAGGCACCATCGTGCGGCCACGAATCAAACCTGCCCTGCATCGGATATGGCGGGATCCCCATACGCTCCAGGTCGGTCTCGACCCTGCCCACACTCTCGTCCTCACCGGGCTCGATCCGGTGCTCGCGGGTGTGGTCGATTCCCTGACCGGCATACGCACCGAGGACGCGCTCGTCACGCAGGCGGTCGCGCACGGCGGCAGCGGAGCCGATACCAGGCGGCTCCTTCGCCTGCTCGCGGAAGGCGGCGCGCTCGACGACGCCGGACGCGCCGCGGCTGGTGCAGTGCCAGGTCTGGGGCCCGCCGAGCGGGAACGTCTCCTGCCCGACCTGGCGGCGCGTTCGGTGGCCGAGGGTTCGATCGACGGTGGCGTGGCGACCATGAGCCGCCGGCGCGAAGCGCACATCGCGGTGTTCGGCGCCGGGCGGGTGGGCGCGTCGATCATCACGCTGGTGTCGTCCTCCGGGGTAGCTCGAGTCGTCGTCGACGACCAGGCTCCGACCGCTCCGGGTGACCTGGCGCCGGCCGGTCTCGTCGCCGCCGACGTCGGTACGCCTCGCGGCGAGGGCGCGGCTCGGGCCGCCGCCCGGGCCGCACCGTCGACCGAGGTCATGGCGGTCAGTCCCGGCCATCCACTCGAGCGGCCCGATCTGGCGGTGATCGCGCCCGACGACGAGCCCGATCGCAGGATGGCGGACGCCTTCGTCCGGGCAGGACTGCCCCACCTCTTCGTCCGCATGCGCGAGGGGCGGGCGATCCTCGGTCCGTTCGTACTCCCGGGGGTGTCCTCGTGCATCCGGTGTCACGACCTGCGGCGTACGGCGCACGATCCTCGGTGGCCGAGCGTGCTCTCCCAGGCTCTCGCGGCGCCCCGAGGGGCTGAAGCCTGCGACGTGGTCCTCGGGACCGCGCTCGCGTCCCACGCCGTCATGCATGTCCTGGCGTTCCTCGAGGGCGGCCGGCCGCCGTCGCTGGACGCGACGATCGAGATGGACCTGCCTTTCGGTTCCGTACGCCGACGTACGTGGTCTGCCCATCCCGCGTGCGGGTGCCAGTTCGACCCGGAACAGCACGCCAGCGACGAGTCGGATGGTCCGCGAGACGCCGGGAAGACTCCGCGCTCCACCGGCTCGTCGGCCCACCGCCGTTCAGGCTCGTCACCGATGGCAGCGGCCTGAGGGCGGCGGCGGGATGTGGGCAGTCTTCATGCAACGCGAGTAGTCGGAACCAGGGCCTAGGGTCGCGCCTATGCGCTTTGGATTCGTACTCCCCTATGGCGATGCCCGCACAGCCGGCGATCTCGCGGCCATGGCGGAGGAGCACGGCTGGGACGGCTTCTTCGTCTGGGAGGGCATCTGGGCGATCGACGCCTGGGTGAGCCTCACCGCTGCCGCCATGACCACGAACCAGATCCGGTTGGGCACGATGCTCACACCGCTCCCCCGCCGCCAGCCGTGGGAGCTGGCGAGCCAGACGTCCACGCTCGACAATCTCTCCGGCGGACGGGTCACCCTGTCGGTGGGTCTGGGCGTCACGGGCGACGACCGGTGGTGGCTGTTCGAGTCAGATCCCGGACGCAAGGTGCGCGCGGAGCGGCTCGACGAAGGTCTCGCGATGGTGTCGAAGCTGTGGACGGGCACACCATTCGACTATGCGGGCAAGCATTTCCGCTCGCGCGCCACCGGCTCGCTGGTCCCGCCGGCAGCTCCACCGCCCGTACAGAAGCCGCGCATCCCGGTCTGGGTGGTCGGTGGCTGGCCGCGCCCGAAGTCGATGCGCCGAGCGGCTGCCTGGGACGGCTGGTTGCCTCACTACGCGCCTCACGACACGTCGGCCGGATCCGACTTCACGCCCGACATGCTCGCCGAAGGCACCGACTGGATCAGGGCGCACCGGGCGGCACAGGGGCTCACGATGGACGACTACGACGTCGTGATGGAGGGTACGACGCCCCACGACGACCCGGTGGCGGCCGCCGAGATCGTCCGGCCATGGGCCGACGCCGGCGCGACCTGGTGGCTGGACGCCGACTGGTCGAGCCTGGACCCCGACGAGGTGCGATCTGCCTCCGAACGCCGGCTCCGTGCGGGACCCCCGCGCCCCGCCCGTCTAGGGTCGGTCGGGTGACGACGCCTGCGAACCGACAGCCCCACTCCGGAGAGGGCGATCTACTCCCTGGGCAGGACGCGGCACTTGCCCAGGAAGCGGACAATGGACGTGTGAGCGATCTTCCTCGCAAAGGTCTCGCCCGCACCGTCCGGCTGGCCGGCCTGCCCCTGGGAATCGCCGGCCGTACCGCGGTCGGCCTCGGCAAGCGGCTGGGCGGCAAGCCGGTCGAGGCCGTCACAGCCGACCTGCAGCGCCGCACCGCCGATCAGCTGTTCCGCGTGCTGGGCGAGCTCAAGGGCGGCGCGATGAAGTTCGGCCAGGCGCTCTCGATCTTCGAGGCAGCCCTCCCCGAGCAGCTGATGGCGCCCTACCGTGCGACGCTCACCAAACTCCAGGACGCCGCTCCGCCGATGCCGGCGGCAACGGTGCACCGGGTGCTCGAGGAGGAACTGGGACCGCACTGGCGCCGCCGGCTCCGTGGCTTCGACGACACTCCGGCCGCCGCCGCGTCGATCGGCCAGGTGCACCGGGCACGGTGGTCCGACGGGCGGGACGTGGCGGTCAAGATCCAGTACCCCGGCGCCGCCGACGCCCTGCGGTCGGACCTGAACCAGATCGGCCGCCTCAGCCGGCTGTTCGCGGTCTGGCTTCCCGGTATGGACATCAAGCCACTCGTCGAAGAGCTCAAGGCCCGCATCGGCGAGGAACTCGACTACACCCTCGAGGCCGAAGCACAGGCCGGATTCGCGGCGGCGTACGACGGCGACCCCGAGATCGCGGTGCCGCCGGTGCGGCTCTACACCCCGAGAGTGCTCGTCACCGACTGGCTCGACGGCACACCACTCAGCGAGGTCATCGCCAACGGGACGACCGAAGAGCGGGACCGCGCCGGTCTCCTGTTCGTACGGTTCCTCTTCTCGGGTCCGGCGCGGGCGGGTCTGCTGCACGCGGATCCACACCCCGGCAACTACCGCATCACCCCGGACGGGCGCCTCGGAGTAGTCGACTACGGCTTGGTAGCCCGCCTCCCCGGCGGCTTCCCGCCACAGATCGGCCGGCTGTTGCGGATCGGCCTCGACGGCGACTTCCACGCGGTGACCGAAGGGCTGCGCGCCGAAGGTTTCATCAAGCCGGACGTCGACATCGATCCACAGAGCCTGCACGACTACCTTCAGCCGTTCACCGAGCCTGCACAGACCGCGACGTTCCGCTTCACCAGAGAGTGGATGCGGACGCAGTTCCAGCGGATCAGCGACGTGCGTGCTGACGGCGCCAGGACAGCGCTCCGGCTCAACCTTCCGCCGTCGTACCTCCTGATCCACCGGGTCTGGGGTGGCGGAATCGGAGTGTTGGCCCAGCTGGGCGCCGAGGCGCCGTTCCGGGAGGAACTGGAACGTTGGTTGCCCGGATTCTCCGACCTGCCGGCGGGCTGCCTCGCAGAAGCCGTTTCCGCTGACGAGGCTGACGAGGCGGCCGAAGCCTGAATGTCAGGCCCGCCGTTTCCTCACCGGCCCACGGGGTCGAGCCGGCCCTCGATGGTGTGAAGGTTGGCGCGAGCGCACGGCCCGCAGTAGTAGCTCGACGTCAGATCGCGCGTGAACGACACCGCCCAGCTGAGCGGCAGGTCTTCGGTTGGCGCGTGAACGCCGCAAAGGTCGCACTCGATCATTGATCCGTCACTTTCTCGCCTTGAACCCGTCCAGTAGGCCGATTCGTTCGTACGCACCATCGTCGCGCGACCGTGTAACGGCCGCGGGACAGACATGCTTCGAAACGGGCCCCTGCAAGCGCAGAATATTTCGACAGACATTGTGACGGAATGCGATTCCAGACAAGGCGCAGGGCGGCCCTTTTGTCGTCCGGCGCGTCGGAATGCGGGCGAGAGCGGGCATCGCGGCAAGTCCCGGGGTACCCGGCATCGTTCACCGGTCAGGATACGCGGGTCGGGCATGGCGGCGATCTTCCGCGTACCCGACCCCGCGTTCGAGAAGAGTGGGTCGGGCATCGCGGTGTTCACGAGATGCCCGACCCTGCTCGGTTCTTATCCGAATCGCGCCCGGATGAGGCGGGCCCGCAACGCGGCTTCCCGGCTCTTACGGCTCAGCCGCCGGGCGCGGACGAGCTGAGTCGCTTGTCGTGTCTTGCTGGACTTACTGACACGCTCATGTATCTGCGCGCGTGCCAGCTCTTCGTGGAGAAGATGCACGGAGGTGCTCCTTGGCAGATCGGTGGCCGCATCGCCCGGAATCGCACGCGCCGGGGTATCGACCGAGAGGTCTCTGGTCATCGGGTTCTCTGTGGGATAGGAGGCGGCGGCCGGGCATTCCCCGGACTCCGTCCTCAGTCGGATGGTGGTCATGCGGCGACTTCGTTCTTGCGAGGACGTCCACGCGGCCGCTTCCGCGGAACTACCACACCGGCGATGAACAGCTCGCCGCCCCAGACTCCCCACGGCTCGCGCCGAGCGAGAGCACCGTCCAGGCACTCGCGCTTGATCGGGCAGTCGACGCAGATGGTCTTGGCGAACTCGACATCGTCAGGTGATTCTGCGAAGAAGAGCTCCGGATCGAACGACCGGCAGGGAAGTTCGAACTCGCTGATGACCTCGGGTACACCGTCGAGGACGCTGAGACTCACTTTCCGGTCACCTCCTTGTGTCCTGGTCTGTGTCTGCTGGCCTGGTCTCGTTGTGCTGGCTTCCTTGTTGGGTGTGTGTCTCACTGCCTGACTGACTCCCTGGCTGTCGTCGTCGACATCGCACTGGCTGGTTCGATCGGACTGGCAACTCGATGGGCTGGGCTTTTCCATGGCTGGTCATCTCGTTCGAACTGGGCAAACAAAAGGGCCGCGGATCCCGAGTCGGGTTCCGCGGCCCTGGTGGCCGGTCAGGTCTTGTCATAAGACCGGAGGGCTCCAGGCTGGGACACCCGACAAGGGTCCCTTGGTGGTACGCCGCGAAACGCTGCTCGGAACGGACAGGTTGGCCGGGACGGACACGTTGATCGGAAGGGTGGCGGCGGACGGGGCGGAAAGACCGGCAGGAATGCGGCCGGTCGTGAGAACACTGCTCTGCTCGACACCGGTCGTGGGCGCGGCTGGCGTCGCCGGAAGCTCCGCGCTCCACGGAAGAACGCTCACGTGGCCTTGGCTGGCGGTGTCATCGCGATAGACCTTCCGGCCGCGCGCGCACGAATCGAATCCGCCTGTGGGCAGACTGGTCCCCTGGAACGCGGGCGAGACGTATGAGATGGACCGCCGAGCAGGTGTCATCGAGCGGGGAGCACCGAGCGTCAGCTCACGGCGATGACGAATCACCATGATCATCTGGCGCACCTCCCTCTGCTCGGACATGCCAAACCGCGATGCGGCGGTGTGGGGTCGAGCTGACACTACGCCTCCCCCCTGCCGAGAGCAATGCAATTAATGGGGGGACCTGCAGCCTTTACCGTTTCGTGCCCACGAGGTCCGGCGCGACGGGACCTCGGCGACTCAGCTCTCCGGCGGGAGAAGCTCGCCCTGAACCGCGGGAGGGTCGTCGGACGACACCTTCCGCGTCGGTGAACCGCCGGCACAGATCGCGAGGACGTCCTCGGCGTACCGGCCCAGCTTCGTCGAACCTACGCCCGGGACTTTCGCCAGCTCGGCGGCCGCGGTGGGTCGGGTCTCCGCGATCGCGACCAGGGTCGCGTCGGTGAAGATGCAGTAGGCAGGGACACGCTGCTCCTGCGCCTGTTCGAGCCGCCACGCCCGAAGCTTTTCGAACATCTGCTCGTCGTAGGTCGCAGGGCAGTCCCCGCACCTGCCGACCTTGCGTTCGCTGGCGTCCTGGAGCGGGCGATCGCAAGTGCGGCAGCGGGCGACGGTGCGCTGGGCCTTGCGGCCCGACCGCCCACCATTCGTTCCTTCCGCACGACGATCGGCTACCGCGCTCCCCTGCGGACGGACGGAGGCGAGGAACCGCGACGCTGATCGTCGCGACCGGCCGCCGGGCGTGCGGGCCAGCGCCCAGGAGACCGAGAGGTGAATGCGGGCACGAGTGACGCCCACGTAGAGCAGCCGACGTTCCTCCTCCACCTGGTCCGCGGTGTCGGCGTAGGTGATCGGGACTGTCCCTTCGTGGATACCGGCCAGGAAGACGGCGTCCCACTCGAGACCTTTCGCGGCGTGGAGGGTGGCCAGCGTCACCCCGTCTGCCGCGGGCGCATGCTGGGCAGCCACGCGCTCGTCGAGTACGCCGAGGAACGCCGCGAGGTCAGCACCCGGCCGCTCGCGCGACAGGTCGCCGGCGAGGGACGCCAGTGCCGCCAGCGACTCCCAGCGTTCGCGCATGGCACCGGAACCACTCGGTGGTTCTGGTGTCCAACCGATGGCGCCGAGGACGGCCTGCACTTCCGCGAGCAGTTCCGGCGAGGGGGCGTCGGCGTCGCTGGTGGCCTCTGCGTCGAGGGCCGAGCCGGCGTCAGGGGCCGAGCCGGCGTCGGCGGCGGCATCTGCGTCGGCGGTCTCTGTGTCGGCGGAGCCAGGCGTGGCGGCTACCGAGGAGCCGGCTGCGATGGGAGCGGAGTTGGCCGCCCGGGCCGCCCCACGGAGGAGCACCAGAGCTTCGCGCACCTCTGGCCGGTCGAAGAACCGTTCCGCGCCGCGGACGACATAGCGAATCCCGCGTTCGGCGAAGGCCTGCTCGAAGGCGGCGGACTGGGCGTTGACCCGGAAGAGGACGGCCATCTCGCGGAGTGGGGTGCCCTGGCCGACGAGGCGTTCGACCGCGCGGGCGATCCCCTCGGCTTCGGCTACCTCGTCGGGATACTCGGTGAAGACCGGCTCAGGGCCGTCCGGTCGCTGGGCCCGCAGCGTCAACCGGTGCTTGCTCGCCGCACCGCGGGCATCGGCCAGGACGCCGTTGGCCACCTTGACCACCTGCGGCGTCGAGCGGTAGTCGCGTTCGAGGCGTACGACAGACGCCCCGGGGTGTCGCCGGGTGAACTCGAGGAGGTATGCCGGACTCGCGCCGGCGAAGGAGTAGATCGTCTGGTTGGCGTCCCCGACCACGCACACGTCCGGCCGGTCGCCCAGCCACAGGTCGAGCAGCGTCTGCTGGACCGGGCTGACGTCCTGGTACTCGTCGACGACGAAGTGGCGGTACTGCGCCCGCACCGCCTCGGCGACCTTGGGCGAGTCGGCCAGCAGGGCGACAGCGCACAGGAGGACGTCCTCGAGGTCGAGATGGCCCCGGTCCCGGCGTACTTCCTCGTAACTGGCGAAGACACGGGCGATCGTCGCGGCGTCGTAACCGGCCAACTGGCGGCCCGCCTGCGCGGCGGCGACGGGGTAGTCGTCGGGGCGGACGTTGCTGACCTTGGCCCATTCGATCTCGCCGGCGAGGTCGCGACGCCCAGCGAGGTCGGCGGGTATCCGGCACCGCCCGGCCGCTTCCGCGACGTAACGCAGCTTGCTCTCCACGATCGGCGGTAGCTCGCTGCGGTAGACCTGCGGCCAGAAATAGCGCGCCTGTCGCAAAGCGGCCGAGTGGAAGGTGCGCGCCTGCACGCCGGCCACGCCGAGTTCGCGGAGACGGGTGCGCATCTCACCGGCGGCCCGGGTCGTGAACGTGACGGCGAGGACGCGCTGCGGCTTCCACTGCCCGGACAGGACGGCGTAGGCGATCCGGTGGGTGATGGCGCGGGTCTTGCCGGTGCCGGCGCCGGCAAGGATGCAGAGCGGTCCGTCCAGAGAGGTCGCCGCCGCGAGCTGCTCCGGGTCCAATGCCGCCAGGACCGCGTCCGGGGATGGCGCGCCAGACGCTCTTCCAGGGGCGGCCGGCCCGCCGCCGGCCGGCCCCGAGCCGGCAGCACTCGAGCCAGCATGCCCGGAGCCGGTAGGCCCGGAGCCAGCAGGTCCCGAGCCAGCCGGTCCAGAGCCAGCCGGTCCCGAGCCGGTGGGTAGCAAGGTGAGGTGCGTGGCGGCAGCGTTCGCGTCAGTCACGCCGGACCATGATTCCAGCCGCAGCGGACAACCGCAGGCGCGCGGGCACCCGTTCCATGATCATGAAGCTTTTCGGGGCCCATACGCCACGTAACCTTCATGATCACCATCATGATCACGGGAAGGACGGGAGCCACCTGGGCGCGCGTGAAAGGTGAGAGAGGTGGCGGTGAGTAGCGTGGGCCCTTGATCAGGCGGGGGCGCCGAGGCGCTCGACGACCTGCGCGACCGACGGGTTGGTCAGGGCCGAGCCGTCCGGGAACACGACGGTGGGCACGGTCTTGTTGCCGTCATTGACCTTGGCGACGAGTTCGGCCGCGTCGGGGTGCTGCTCGATGTCCACCTCGGTGTAGGCGATGCCGGCGCGCTCGAGCTGACCCTTGAGACGGCGGCAGTAGCCGCACCACGGCGTGCTGTACATCGTGATGGAGTTCGACATCGAAGGTCCTTCCGGTACATGCGTCCGTTGTTACCCGACGCTTGCCTAACACCACGGAGCTTCGCGTTCTTCCCGGATCCTCGTTTGTCACGACCAGGTGGGCCAGGAGCGCGCGGGAGGCCCGGCCGATCTCCAGCCGCCTCACCAGGAACCGGGAAGCTCCTCGCCGTACCACGTCTCGATCAGCCGCCGGGCGATGGAGACCTTGCCCGGCAGCAGAAGCTCGCCGGAATCGATGGCCGTACGGAGCTCCTCCCGGGAGAGCCAGCGCGCCTCGGCGATCTCCTCCTCGTCGACCTTGATCTGCGTCGTCACCGCGCGGGCGAAGAACCCGAGCATGAGGCTTGACGGGAAGGGCCACGGCTGGCTGCCGGCGTACTCCGGATCGACGACCTTGATCCCCGTCTCCTCGTCGACCTCGCGCGCCACCGCGTGCTCGAGCGGCTCGCCCGGCTCGACGAACCCCGCCAGGGTGGAGAAGCGGCCCACGGGCCAGCTGGGCTGCCTGCCGAGCAGACAGCGGTCGTCCTCGTCGAAGACGAGCACGATGATCGCCGGGTCCGTCCGTGGGAAGTGCTCAGCGCCACACGACGGGCAGCGGCGTACGTGCCCTCCGGCAGTCGGTCGGGTGGCCGCGCCACAGCGGGCGCAGCACGGGTGGGCGGCGTGCCAGTTGACCAGGGCCACAGCATGGACGAAGAGACCCGAGTCGCGGTCGGAGAGGATCGCGCCGGCGTCACGCAGACCGGCCCGCCGACTGCCGCCAGCGGAGGAGTTCGGCTCGGCCGGCGTAGGACCCGGCACGGCGAAGTACGGCACTCCCTCACTGTCGAGCCCGAGAAGGTACCGCTCCTCCGGCGGCTGCGGGTCGTCCAGTTCCTCGGGCGTGGTGAAGAGCAGGGCGGTCGCGTCGTCGGTGACGGGGACCTCGCCGTCGACGACCACGAGCACCCGGCATCGCGGGTCCGCCCACCGGGCGTCGACCCAGGCAGCGTTGCGGCGGCGCTCGGTCGCGCGATCAAGGGTGGAGCGGGCGAGGGCGAGCTCTGCAAGGCGCGGCACGATGTGCACTGTAACTTCCCGGTCGGCATGGCTCCGCCGCTTGTCCAGTGGACGGAGGGCACCGGCCTCAACCGGTCGTCCCGGCAGCGAGCACCACCGGTGACCGGCCCGGGCTGACCGGTGGGAGTGGTCGGTCCGGTCTGGCAGGATCGCCGGCCATGAGCATCCACATCGGCGCGAAGCCCGGCGAGATCGCCGAGACCGTCCTCCTGCCGGGCGACCCGTTGCGGGCCCGGTGGATCGCCGAGACCTACCTGCAGGACGCGAAGTGCTATTCGACCGTACGCAACATGCTGGGATTCACCGGCAACTACGCCGGACAACGAATCTCGGTCCAGGGCACCGGCATGGGTCACCCGTCGCTGGCGATCTACGTCCACGAGCTGATGGCGGACTACGGCGTACGCACCCTTGTCCGCGTGGGGTCCTGCGGCGCCCTGGTCGACTGGCTTCCGCTCCGCGCGATCGTGCTCGCGATCACGGCGTCGACGGACTCGGCGATGAACCGGGTCCGGTTCGAGGGTGTCGACTTCGCCCCGGCAGCGGACTTCGACCTGCTGCGTACGGCCTATGACGTCGCCGTCGAGCGGGATGTCGCGGCGCAGGTGAAGCCCGTGGCGTCGGTCGACGCGTTCTATTCCGACCGCCCGGAGCTCCTACAGCGCCTGGCTGACCACGGAGTGGTCGCGGTCGACATGGAGACGAACCTGCTCTACACGCTGGCGGCGAAGTTCGGGGCCAGGGCGCTCACGATCCTGACGGTGAGCGACCAGATCCCCACCGGCGAGGCGACGACCGCGCTGGAACGCGAGCGGACGTTCGCGACCATGGCCGAGCTCGCGCTGGAGACCGTCATCCGAAGCGTTCCTCAGCGGTCCTAGCGACGCCTCGTCGCCACAGGCCGTCGCCCTGGCGTACGTGCGCAACGCCGACTGAGGGGCACTCCTATCCAACGGCACGCCGCATGAGCGCGTCCCCATCCAACAGCCAAACCGGGGGTGCCGCCAGGACGCCTGTACGCATTAGGGTTCCGGCGTGGACACGGTGACGATCGGCGTACTCCATCCCGGCGACATGGGCTCGGCCGTCGGCCGGCAGCTCGCGCTACGTGGCCACGAGGTGCTCTACGCCTCGAGCGGCCGCAGCGCGGAAACGCGGGCGCGCGCGGAATGGGCGGGAATGACCGACGCGGCCACACCGGCCGCCCTTGCCCGCGACTGTGCGTTCGTCCTGTCGATCTGCCCGCCGCACGCGGCGAAGGAGGTCGCCGGCGAGTTCGCCGGCTATCGCGGCACCTATGTCGACGCCAACGCGGTGTCCCCGACGACCGCGCGCGAGGTCGGCTCGCTGATCGAGGCGGGCGGCGGACGCATGGTCGACGGCGGGATCATCGGCGGACCGCCTGAACGCGAGGGTACGACCCGCCTCTACGTGTCCGGCGCGCACGCGGACTCCGTGGTGGACCTGTTCGAGGGCACGGTTCTCGGCGTCCGCAACGTGGGCGACGACGTGGGACTCGCCTCCGCACTCAAGATGTGCTACGCCGCCTGGACGAAAGGCACCAGCGCGCTCCTGCTCGCGATCCGTGCGGTGGCGACCCGGGAGGGGGTCGACGCAGGGCTGGTCGCCGAGTGGGAGCAGTCGCAGTCCGCCCTCGTCGACCGCAGTGCCGGAGCCGCTCGGGCCGCTCACGACAAGGGCTGGCGCTGGCGCGGCGAAATGGAGGAGATCGCGGCTACCTTCGCCGCCGCCGGTCTACCGGAGGGCTTCCACCAGGCAGCCGCTGAGGTCTTCGCCCGCTCGCCGCGGCCGACTGGCACCGCGCCTGATGACGTCCTGGCCGCCGTCGTCGACACGCTTCTCCTTCCGCCGGCCGACTAGATTTCCACCGGCCGACGAGTTTCCACCGGCCGACGAGTTTCCACCGGCCGGCGAGTTTCCACCGGCCGGCGGGGTCTCCGCCCGGCCGACTCGATGCGTGGTTCCCACAGGAGTCGCCTGATACGGTGCTCCGCTCGGAGGTGACCTGGGGGTCTCAGCTGGCCGGACGCGACAGGGTTCGGTCACCGGTTCGCCTTGCCAGCAGGAAAGTTGGCGAGCATCCTTCGCAGGACACGCAGAACGATCGTCGGCTGGTTCGCGGCGAGCGCATACGTGACCCCAGTGCCTTGTCAGACGCACGCGGCCAGAACGGCGGACGACGACGAGCGGAGGCGGCATATGGCCATAACGCGACGTGATCTGCTGAACCGATCCGGAGGTGTGGGCCTGGGCGTGGTCGTGGCGGGCGCGGTCGAGTCGCTCTTCGCCGCCAACCCCGCCGCCGGCAGCCGCGGCCCGGCGACAGGCTACGGCCCGCTGGTGGAGGATCCGCGTGGCTACCTGGATCTTCCCAGCGGCTTCTCCTACCGCATCCTGAGCCGTGAGGGTGAACCCCTGCGTTCCGGTGGCGGCACTGTGCCCAGCCGTTTCGACGGGCAGGCGGCGTTTCCCGGCCGGCATGGGCGCGGAACCATCCTGGTCCGCAACCACGAGTGCCGCGAGAACGTGGCCCATCGTGTGCCGGGCCCGGCCTCCCATACGTACGACCCGTTGGGTCCCGGTGGCACCACCACGCTGGAGATCTCGGCGCGTGGAGAACTGAAGGAGGAGTACGTCAGCCTCGGAGGCTCGTTCGTCAACTGCGCCGGGGGCCTCACGCCCTGGCGGACCTGGCTGACCTGTGAGGAGACCGAGGCGAGCCCCGCCGGCAGCGAGCTGTCGCACGGCTGGATCTTCGAGGTCGATCCGTACGACAACGCCCGCAACGCCGACCCCACTCCCCTGGAGGCGATGGGCCGCTTCGCGCACGAGGCGACGGCGACGGATCCGCGGACGGGCGTCGTCTACGAGACCGAGGACGCCTTCGACCATCCGTTCGGGCTGTTCTACCGGTTCCTTCCGGAGAAGCCGCTCGGCGGCTACGGCAGCCTGCGCGCCGGCGGCACGCTGCAGGCGATGCGGCTGCCTGGCGTCACCGACCTGTCCGTGGTGACCGAGGTCGGTGCGCGCTTCGACGGTATCGAATGGGTGGACGTACCTGATCCGTTGGCCGAGACCGTGCCGATCCGGTTCCAGGACTTCGGTCCGGGCGGCATCACGCACTCGCAGAAGCTCGAGGGCTGCTACTGGGGCAACGACAGCGTCTACTTCGTCGCCAGCTTCGCGAGGAGCGAGGACGGATCGACCGCTGACCACGATGGTCAGGTCTGGCGGTACGTCCCCGACAGCAACATCCTCGAGCTGAGCCTGATCTTCCGCTACGAGCCCGACGACGACGTACCGGGAGAGGGCCCGGACAACATCTGCCTGTCGCCGTACGGTGGGTTGATGCTGGCCGAGGACGCTGGTGGAGAACAACACCTGCTGGGCGTCACCGGGAGCGGCGAGGTGTTCCCCCTCGCCCGCAACCGACAGAATGTCGGGACCCCGCAGGCACCGTCGTACGGCGAGTTCGCCGGTGTCGACTTCTCCGCCGACGGCCAGACGCTCTACGCCAACTGCTACAACCCGGGAACAACGTTCGCCATCACCGGTCCGTGGCAGCGCCAGCGCTGACTTCCTGCCTGGGCTGGGCTTCCGCGGAGGCTCAGCCCTTGACGGCGCCGAGGATGATGCCCTTCACGAAGTACCGCTGCAGGAACGGGTAGGCCAGCAGGATCGGGATGATCGAGAAGATGATCGTCGCGGCCCGGATGTTGTCGGCGGAGACGATGAGCCTCTGCAGGTCGTTCGTCGGTGCGTTGCCGCCGCCCATGCCGAGCATGCTCTGGTCGATGATGATCGACCGCATCACCACCTGCAGCGGCCATTTCGAGCTGTCGGTCAGGAAGAACAGGCCGGTGAAGAAGTCGTTCCAGTGGGCGACCGCGTAGAAGAGTCCGATCGTCGCGATCACCGGTTTCGACAACGGCAGCACGATGTGCCAGAGCACCTGCAGGTCCGACGCACCGTCGATGCGTGCGGACTCCTCGATCTCCGGCGGCAGGCTCCAGAAGAAGTTCCGCATCAGGATGAGGTTGAACGGTGACACCAGCCCGACGACGATCAGCACCCAGATACTGTTGATGAGTCCCAGCCCCTTGAGTAGGAGGTAGGTCGGGATCAGGCCCGCGCCGAAGAGCATCGGGATGATGACGAGCCACATCAGGAAGCGGTAGCCGGGGATGTAGGTCTTCGACAGGCCGTACGCCGCGGTCGTCGTGAAGAACAGGTTGAGTGCCGTCCCCACCACGGTGACGAAGACCGTGATGGCGAACGAGCGCATGAGGACCGGAGTCTCGAAGATGTAGAGATACGCCTCGACCGTCAGCGACCTGGGCAGCAACATCAACGGGTGGGCCGAGATCGCGGTGCCCGAACTCAGCGACTTCGCCAGGATGTTGACCATCGGGAGCAGCGTCACGAGCCCGAGCACAATCAGGACGACGTGGATCGTCGTGTCGGCCCACCACGGGTTCCGGTCGAGATGGGATCGGCGCGGCGCGACCTCCTTTCCGGAGGTGAGGTTGGCGTCGGTCACCGGAGTCGTCGTCATTTCCTGCCTCCGTTCACCATTGCGAGGTCCGTGGCCACCGATCGCTCGCTCACCAGATGGACCGCTGTCCAAGCCGGCGCAGGACATGGTTGGCCGTGACGATCATCACCAGCCCGACCACACCCTTGAAGAGCCCCACGGCGGTGGCCAGTTCGAACTGCGCCTCGAGCAGCCCGACCCGGTAGACGTAGGTGTCGATGATGTCGCCGACCTCGAGGACCGCGGCGTTCTGCAACTGGAAGATCTGGTCGAAGCCCGCGTCGAGCAGGCTGCCGAGTGACAGCACGAGAAGCACTGCCATCACCGGTCGCAGGCCGGGCAGCGTCACATGCCAGATCTGTCGTAGCTTGCCGGCACCGTCGACGCGGGCCGCTTCGTACAGCTGGGCGTCGATTCCGGAGAGTGCGGCGAGATAGATGATCGCGCCCCAGCCGAACTCCTTCATGATGCCGGTGATGACGACGACGGACCGAAACGTGTCGGGGTTGGTCATGAAGTTGACCCGATCCCCACCGGATTCGATGATCAACGTGTTCAACAGTCCGGTGGGCCCGAGGATGTTGATGACGATCCCGGCGAAGACCACCCAGGAAAGAAAGTGCGGGAAGTACGTCACTGTCTGCACGCCGCGCTTGAACCACATCCGGCGTACTTCGTTCAGCAGCAGGGCGAAGATGATCGGCACCGGAAAGCCGAACACGATGCGGTAGAAACTGATCAGCAGGGTGTTCTTGATGAGCTGGGGAAACTTCTCCGAGGAGAACATCACCTGGAAGTGCTCGAGGCCCACCCACGGGCTCTCCCACATACCGCGGAAGACCTTGTAGTCCTTGAACGCGATCTGCAACCCGATCATCGGCAGGTACGCGAAGATCACGAAGTAGAGGACTGTCGGCAGGATGAGGGCGTAGATCCAGCGGTAGCGCCAGACCTCGGTCGCCTTGCGCTGGAGCCGCCCGCCGCGGGGCCGCGGTCCGGTCGCCACCCTCGCCCCCGCTGGCGAGCGGATCGTCGACGTCATCGGGGAATGTAGGAAGGCTTGGACTTGTCCTTCTGCGCGGTGTTGATCTCGTCGATGATCTGATCACCGCCAGCTGCCCGCCACTTGTCCACGGCCTTGCGCCAGTCGTCACGACTCACGTCGTGGTTGATGATCGTGGACTGGGCGACCTTCTGCAGATAATCCTCGTAGAGCTGGGTGCCCTTCTTGTCCTCGACCGCCGACCTGACCGTCGGGTCGCGATAGTCCGGGTAGTCCTGGGCGCAGTACTCGTCGAACTTCCCCTTGACGTAGTCGAAGCGGTCAGGGATCTTGGCGGCCTCGAAGGCCAGCTTGGTGATGTCCCAGTCGAGCTTCTCGCTGAACGGACCGAGAAAGCCCATGGGCTCCAACTGCGGCCCCTGGAACGCCTTCTCGCGTTCGTTGTCGGGGATCGGCTCCTTGCCATCTTCGCTGACGGTGAACGTCTTGTCCCTGATTCCCCAGCGGCGAAGCTCGGAGCCGTCGGTGAGCGTCCAGTTGAGGAACCGGAAGAAGCCGTCGGGATCCTCCATCGTCCCGGATACGTAGAAGCCGCGGTCGACCGGGAAGACGAGACGGTTCCCACCGAGCTCACCCAGCGGCGAGACGACACCGACCTTGGCATTCTTGTCGATCGACCTGAGCTGGGTCGTCGCGTCCGGGATCGATGACCAGTGCGAGATCACCATGACCGACTTGCCGGCCTTGAACTTGTCGTCGGCGAAGTTGGGTTCCTTGTTGACGCCGTAGTCGGGATCGAGCAGACCGCGCTTGTGCAGATCCTGGAACCAGAAGTACATGTCGACTTCCGGCTCTTTCATGTACCACGGGATGAGCAGGTCCGGGTCGGCCGGCGACGGCTCCCAGCTGAACATGCTCACACCGAACGACGTGGCGATCTCCTTCGCGCTCCACTCGTACCCCATGGTGAACGGCACCTGTTCGGGGAATGCCGACTTGACCTTCGCGACGGTCGGGGCGAACTCGTCGACGGTGGTCGGCGGCTCGATGCCCGCCTTCTCGAACAGATCCTCGCGATAGCAGAGGAAGAACGGCACCTGCGGCCAGATCAGATTGGGAATGAAGTAAGTGTCGCCGTTCTCGTCCTTGAGGATCTTCCAGATGCTCTCCGGCACGGCCTCACGCAGGGCGGGATACTGCTCGAGGTAGTCGTCGATCGGGAGGAAGGCACCTTCGTCCTGCGCTTCCTTCCACGTCGCCGAACTCGGGCCCGATCCCCAGATGACATCGGGAATGTCGCCCGAGGCGAGGATGGTGTTGACCTTCGTGTCGTAGTCGATGACCGGAATGATCTGCACATCGATGTCGGCCTTGCCCTGCTTCTCCAACGCCTTCTCGAACGGTCCGTCCTTGGTATAGGTCGCGGGGCCCCAGGTCGGTCTGAGGTAGGTGAAGCTGACGGCCCCGTCCCCTCCCCCGGCACCGTCGTCCTTGCCTGCACAGCCGGCGACGGTCACGGTGGCGAGAACGGCGGCGCCGGAGAGGAATTGACGACGGCTGACCATGAGCGGACCCTCTTCTCGGTGTGGGCATCGTTGGCAACCTGAGCGACGCCCGAAACCTAAAATTCATGTGTCAACATGTCAATGAGGTCGGCCGCGGCTGGCCCGATCCCTGTCCACTGCCGGAAGGTCAACATGGTAAATCGGAACGGACACGCGAGAATGCGGCATCGATGACCGTGGCACGTGGGGCGGGGCGGATCCCGCTGTACGAACAGGTCACGCAGGCGCTGGCCGAGGATCTGAGCAACAACACCTACACACCAGGTAGTCGTTTCCTCACCGAACGAGAGGTCTGCGAGCGTTTCGGTGTCAGCACGACCACCGCTGTGCGTGCGCTCAACGCCCTCGTCGGAGACGGTCTGCTCGTCCGCCGCCAGGGCAGTGGCACCTTCGTGGCTGACCGGCCGCCGGCATCCATGGGGCCTGACTCCATGATCCCCGGCCCTGCCGAAGGCATGGGTACCGACCCGGCCACCAATGCGGCTACCGACACGGACGCCGACTCAGACCCGAGCGGCGCGGGCAGCTTGGGAGGCGGGCGCCGGCAGAAGACCGTGGCGTGCATCCTGCAGTACGTCGACGGCACTCACGTGACCCAGCTCCTTGGCGGTCTCGAAGCCACCTGCAACGAGCTGGGTTACCGGATGTTCCTGACCCACACGGAGAACTCCGGCGAACGCGAGACGCAGGCGATCCGCAGCGCGATCGCCGCCGACGTGAGCGGCATCGTGCTCTATCCCGCCGAGCGAGGTGCCGACCCCGCCCTCTTCGCGGAGGCCCGGCAGCAGGGCATCCCGCTCGTCACCGTCGACCGCTACCGCACTGATGTCGCGACCGATGCCGTCGTCGCGGACAACCTGGCCGTGGGGTACGAGGTGACGAGGAAACTCATCCAGCTCGGCCACGAACGGATCGCGCTGCTGTGCGACGAGACCGACTGCACCAGCGTGCGGGACCGGCTGGCCGGACACCTCAAGGCGCTGCGCGACCACCAGGTCCCGACGAGACCCGAGCTCACCGTGCTGCGCAGATACGTACGCCCCACCCATCCGACCGAGGACGGGCTGGTGGCGTCGCTCCTGGACAGCCCGGATCCCCCGACCGTGCTGCTGTGTGGCAACGGATTCGCGCTCGCGCAGGCCGTCGAGGATCTGGTCGCCCTCGGGCATGACGTGCCCGGCGACATCGACCTCGCCGGCATGGACGATGCCGGACCGTTCGACATCTTCCCGCTCACCGCGGTGGCCGCGGCGTTACCGTCGCGGGAGATGGGCGAACGGGCCGCACGGCTGCTGCACACGCGGATGTCGAGCGGTGAGCCCTACCGCGACATGCACCATGTGGTGCTGCCGATCCGCCTGCGCACCCGACAGTCCGCCCCCGGCTACCTCCGCGTCGTCACTGCGGACACTCCTTAGAAGACGGGTCCACCGGTTCGCCGATGCCGTCGACTCGCAGCCTCCCACGCCCTGCCTGCCGCGACGCCGGCACCGTGGAGCGGCGGCGCGCGGGCAGGCAGGGTCGGGGACCCGGGTCAGAGGTCGAGGACGACGACCAGGTCGTATTCGCTGTCGATGATGACACCGCCTTCACGATTCACCGGCACGGCGACCCAGCGCTCGCGATGGGCTTCGTACCACATCAGGTATTCCCGGGCTTGGTCGAGATGACGCATGGCAGGGGCTCCTCCCCGTCGGAACACTGGCCTGCCAGCCCCTCCACGTCCTTGCCCGCCGACTCATAGCGGCCGCCACCGGAGCACGATGCTCGGGAAGCCGCCGTTCGCACTATGCCGACGGCGAGTTCGAACGCATGACCGGATACTAGGTGCGGCTACCGACAGTCCTGATCGCCATCCCTTCGACGTCCCCTCATCCGGCCCGGCGGGGCGCCACTCCGGCGGCCTCGCGGTAGCGGTGGGTCTGCAGGGTCGCGACGAACATCGGCACGATGAGGACGAGTCCGCCGATCGACACGGCACCGACGATCCACGACACGCCGACCATCGCCCACGTCGCCAGTGTCCCCTCCGGACGGCGCCGGGTGAGCCGCACCGACTCCCGGGCCAGCGCCACCATGGACAGGTCGGGCTTCGCGACGAACAGCGGACCCCAGTACGTCGCACACACCGACCACAGCAGCGTGACCAGGGTGAGCACCACGACGACCGGGGCGAGATCCCGGGCATCGGCGAGCACAGCCACCCAGATCAGGATCCCGAAGGTGCCGTAGAGCGGGGCCAACGTGCGCGCGCTCCGCACGGCGTACTCACGAAGCAGTTCGCCGGCGAGTCCCAGGTCGACGTGCTGGCCCCGGCAGGCCTCGGCGGCGATCCCGAAGAGCACGGCAGTGGCCGGCGGCAGTGCCGTCGCGGAGTAGAGCGCGAAGACGATCCGCAACCAGCTAGGCAGTTGCGGAAACGCCAACGCCAGTAGGCCGGGCACCAGTTGCAGCGCCCAACCGAGATTGGCGGCTACCAGGCGTTCGACCTGCGACGAGACGGTGGCGAAGGCCGCCCAGATCGGACCCCGCCGCTCGTCGCGCGGACCCGTGTCATCCAGAAACGGCATCGCCGGCGCCCATTCGATAACCCCTCATGCCTTGCCAGACAGCGATTCTCCGCTCGCGGCGTCGAAGATGTGGACCTTGCTCATGTCCACGCCGAGCGGAACTTCCTGGTCGAGATAGCTGGTCGGCAGCCGCACCTTGAACGTCGCCACGAAGTCGGTCTGCTCCGCGGTGCTGAGGTAGACCGTGCTTCCCGCGGCGGTGGGCTCGACGAGGTTGACGATCCCACGCAGCGTGTTGTCGTCGGTGACCTCGAACGGCGCCATCCTGGGCACGTGCAGGTGTTCGGGACGAACGCCGACCTTCACCGTCCTGCCGAGGTGCCGGCGCATCCGTTCGGTCATGTCCGGATGGAGGTGCAACGCGACACCGCCACCGGTGGCGACGATGCCGTTGTCCCGGTCGGGCGCGGCCTCCAACACCAGCTCGAAGAGGTTGATGCTCGGAGTGCCGATGAAGTACGCCACGAACAGGTTGTGCGGCGTGTCGTAGAGCTCCGGCCCGGTGCCGATCTGCTGGATCTTGCCGGCGTTCATCACCGCGATCCGGTCGCCGAGTGCCATCGCCTCGGCCTGGTCGTGGGTGACGTAGACGGTCGGCTTCCGCTTCTCCCGGTGGAGGGTGAGAATGTCCTCGCGTGCCTGGTAGCGAAGCTGGGCGTCGAGATTGGACAGAGGCTCGTCGTAGAGATACAGCGACGCATGCCGCACCATCGCCCGTGACAGCGCGACCCGCTGGCGCTCACCTCCGGAGAGCTGTCGGGGCTTGCGTTCCAGCAGGTGCTCGATCCGGAACGTCTTCGCCGCCTCCGGCACCCGTTCACGCACCGTACGGCGTGGTGTCCGGCGCGACCGCAGGCCGTAGGCGATGTTCTCGAACACCGTCATGTGCGGGAAGATCGCGTAGTCCTGGAACACCATCGCGACGTTGCGATCCTTCGGCCGGATCTCGTTGACCACCTTGTCGCCGAACCTGATCTCGCCGCCAGTCGCCGGCTCGAGCCCGGCGAGCAGCCGGAGAGTCGTCGTCTTGCCACACCCGGACGGCCCGACGAGAACCAGCAACTCGCCCTCGGTGATCCCGAAACTCACCTGGTCGACGGCACGCTTCTCGTCGAACTGCTTCACCAGGTCCTCGACCGCGATCGCGTTCACAGCTTCACTCCTCGCCAGTTCTTCGGGCAGCCCATGACGGAGACGCCCCTAGAAGAGTTCGAGTACGCCGGGCAGGTGGACAGGTTCCTCGCTGTCGGCGGCGAAGAAGTACGCCCGCTCCCAGTCCGGGGTGACGCGCACCTCCGCCGTATCCGGGTAGTCCACCGGCGCCGTCACGGCGACATTGGCACCGTCGAGGTTGCCGTAGACGAAGCTGGCTCGCTCGGTGGGAATCCGCTCCAGGTGCCGCACCGGCATCCGCGCGCCGTCGGAGGTGTCGAGCCGCCAACCCTCGGCGCGTACGCCGATCCTGACCGGGCCGACCGGGACCTGCTGAGCCAACTCGAACGGCAGCTGCCACCGCGCCGCCTCGCCACCGCCGACAGTCACCTCACCACCGTCGACGTACGCCGGCAGCACGGCCATCGGAGGCGAGCCGATGAACGTGGCGACGAACAGGTTCGCCGGGGTGTAGTAGAGGTCGTCGAAGGTGCCGATCTGCTCGATGTCGCCGTCGCGCATCACCGCGATCCGGTCACCCATGAAGATCGCTTCCTGCTGGTCATGGGTGACGTAGAGAGTGGTGATCGCGAACTTCTTCAGCAGGCGCCGGATCTCGATCCGAGTCTGCTCCCGCAGCTTCGCGTCGAGGTTGGAGATCGGCTCGTCCATGAGGAACAGCTGCGGCTCACGCACGATACAGCGCGCGATCGCGACCCGCTGCTGCTCGCCGCCGGAGAGCGTGGTGGGGACCCGGCCGAGCAGGTGCTCGAACCCGATGCCCATCCGGTCGGCGGTCTCCCGCAGCCGCTGCTCCTTCTCCTCCTCGGTCTTGTGGCGTACCTCGAAGTAGTAGGCAAGGTTGCCTTGCCCCTTCATCGACGGATAGAGCGCGTAGTCCTGGAACACCATGCCCACGCCGCGTTCCTGTGGACGTACCTGGGTGACGTCCGCACCGTTGTAGAGCACCCGACCGGCGTCGGGATACTCAAGGCCCGCCACCACCTTGAGCAGGGTGGACTTGCCACAGCCGGACGAGCCGACCACGCTGACGGTCTCACCGTCGGCGACCTGCAGGCTGACACCGTTCAAGGCCGGACGCTCCCTCGACGACTCCAGGTCGACGATCCGCTCGGCGGCATACCGCTTGACCGCCTGGTCGACATCGATTCTCGCCACGAGTACCTCACCTCACTTCAGGCCACGCAGGCGAATACCCTTGAGCAGGTACTCGCGGCAGACGATGAACGCGATGAACACCGGCAGCGACTGCAGGATGCCCAGCACCATCAGGCCGTTCCACGACATGCCCGCGGACAAGATCTCCTGCATCTGCTGGGCCTGGGCGGACGCCTGTTCGGCATTGGTGGCGCCCGCCTGGGTAAATCGTTCTAGGAGCAGGTAGATCTCGACCGAGGCCGGCATCTTCTCCGGCGTCTGCAACACGATCAGTGGCCAGAGGAACTGATCCCACGCCCCACTGAACGCACCCCAGATCGCCACCGCGTAGACGGGCACACTCATCGGCAGCACGATCCGGCGGAAGATGTTGAACTCCGAACCGCCGTCGACCCGTGCCGCCTGGATGACCGAGTCCGGGATCGTGTCGAAGAACCCCTTGAAGAGCAGGAAGTTGAACGCCTGGAACACGATGGGCAGGATCACCGCCCAGTGCGTGTCCCAGATGCGCACGCTCGGGAACTCCAGGTCCGTCCCGGGAATGGTCGGCACGTCCGGCAAGGCGAACGGGAAGTTCCGGGTCAGCAGGAAGTTGGGGATCAGCGTCAACGCCGCCGGCATCATCAGCGTGCCGATGAAGAACAGGAACGACCACCTGGCCAGTGGTCCTTTCTGGAGCTTGCTGTTGGCGTAGGCCGCAAGGGACGTGATCGGGATGCCGAGGATCAACGTCCAGAACGTGATCTGCACGGAGTTGAGGAAGAACAGCCAGAACGGCCCGTCCATCAGCGACTCCGCCGCCGTGTTGGAGCCCTGGACAAGGCTCACCACCAGCCGCCAGCCGGCGAGTGTGGCGTCCTGCGGGAACCACGTCGGCGGAAACTGCAGGACCTCCTCACCGGACTTGAACGACGTGATCAGCATGAAATAGAAGGGGAACAGGTGCAGGGTGATACCGAGGCACAAGAACGCGACGACCAGCCACCATGCGATCCGGATGACCGGCTGCTTCCGCCCCACGCGTGGGAACAGCATCGCTTGGTCTCCCCTCCTTTACGTGTCGGGATCTTCGCGGAAGAACCGGCGCTGGATGATCACCAGTGCCATCGTCACGACGAACAGGAACACGCCGAGTGCCGTCGCATCCGCATAGCGCAGGCTGCGCAGCAGGTCGTAGAGATACATGACGACCGTACGGCTCGCGCCACCCGGTCCGCCGCCGGTCATGATCAACGGAAACTCGAACACCTGCGACGATCCGATGACGGCGAAGATCAACAGCATCGAGATGACCGGACGCAGCCGAGGCAGCGAGATCGTCCACACCTTGCGCCAGAAACCGGCGCCTTCGATCTCGGCCGCCTCGTAGTACGACGCCGGAATTCCCTGCAACGTCGCCATGTAGATCAGGCCCGGACCAAAGAACAGGATTCCCGGGAACACCAGCCAGAACAGCACCTGGTCGCTGGAGTTCAGGAACGGCTGCGGAGGAAGGCCAAGCCACTCGGTCGCGATGTACTGGAACAGGCCGTACTGCGCGTTGAACATGTAGCGGAACAGCAGCGTGCTCGCGATGCCCGACAACGGCAGGAACCACAGCAGCATCATCCAGCGGATGTGCCGCTTCGGCATCTCCATCAGCAGGATCGCGACCACGATCGGGATCATGAACGTCAGCGCGAGGCTCAACGCGGCATAGATCGCCGTGACCTTGAACGCCTGACCCACCAGGGGGTCGTTCCACATCCGGATGTAGCTCTCCAGCCCGGTGAACTCGATCGGGCCCCGGAAGCGGGCGTTGGTCAGGCTGATCACGAACGCCATCAGCAGCGGATACCAACCCCACGAGAGTTGGAAGAGGAACGCCGGCGCGACGAAGAGTCCTCCCTCGAGCCGGCGCCGACGGCTCAGCCTGTGCGACGTCGGCGCGACGGTCGCGATGTCGGGTGACCCCAACGGCGGGCCGGCGCCGTCTCCGGACCGTTCCGCCTCGCCAGGCCGGTCGGCTCCCTGGTCGGCCCCCTGGTCGGCCCCCTGGTCGGCCCCCTGGTCGGCGCGGTCACCCGCGCCGACCGTCGGCTGCTGACTACTCATAGGCGAACGTTCACCCCTTCAACGCCGGAAGCACGGTGCCTTCGTACCAGTCCTTGAACACGTTCTCGTAGTAGTCCGGTGCATTCTCCTGCCAGTAGCTGGCATGCGCCTCGAAATAGCCGCTTGCGGCCTTGATGAACTCCTCGTCGGCGACGCCGGAGGTGAAGCTCTGCGCCTGCTGGTTTCGGGTCGTGTCCAGCTTCTTCAGGTCCGCACGGATGTCGAGGGTGCCGCGTTCACTCGTCCACCGCGACGTCATGTCCTCGCGGGCGGTCTCGGTCGGCGCGGCGTTGGGCTCGGGCGGGAAGTAGAACGCCTCGTTGGGGGCGATCGGGATCTGGGCCGCCCGACGCACCTCGTCCATGAACTTGGTGCCCCACGCCTCGTCCGGCGAGCTGGGCACCTCGTCGAGGAGGCCCTTGTAGGTCGGCATGAAGTTCTGCCAGTCGTAGACCCGCCGGGCATCCTTGGTGCTCTCGTACACTGCCTTGCGCTGGGCGATCCAGCCAGGTCCCTGCACGTGCAGGAGCAAGCTGATCGCCTTGTCGAGCGCATCGTCTTCCAGGTCAGGTGAGAAGCCCACCAGGTCGACCTGACCCTGCGTACCCGTGGCGCGGCCGTCAAGGCCGACGGGCTGGGTCATCCAGCCAGCGACGTCCTCGATCGGCTTGCCCAGCTTGTCGGCCAGGTCGGACGGCGTCGGGTTGTCGCCGCCCGGCGTGGCCGTATAGAAGACCACGCTGTTGCTGTGCATGCAGGCGTCGCCGCGGGCGAACGCGGCCTGCACGTCACCATCCGGCATGGAGATGTCGGCGAGTGCGGACTGGTCCTCGAAGATGATCGCCCGCAGCCGTTCGATCAACGGCACCCACAGGTCGGCCTGGGCGGAGTAGTCCCACCGCCAGTTCCACCCGGTGTCCGGCGCCGGCACCTTGGCGTGGAAGTCCATGCCGTCGGCGTTCAGGCTGCCGTTGAGGGCCTGGCCCTGCATCATGAAACCCTTGCGCTTGCCCTTGGTGAGACCCTTGGCCAGCACCCGGACGTCGTCCCAGGTCCAGTCCGGTGTCGGCTCCTTCAGGCCCAACTCGTTGATGAGGTCACGCCGGTAGTGGATGCCGGTCCCGACATTGTAGAGCCAGGGGGCCGCGTAGAACTTCCCGTCGATGCCCCACTTCTCCCAGATCGGGCTGACGTAGCTCTCGAGCTTGTCGGCGACGTTGTTTACCTCGAGATACTCGGTCACGTCGGCCGTGAGCCCCTGCAGCATGGCCGAACGGACGTTCGCGCGGTTCCAGCCACCGATCACGTCGCCTGGGTACGCCGACGGAGCCGTGCCACCGGTGATCGCCGTCGTGAGCGTCTCCTGGTCCCAGACGTTGAGCGCGGAGTTCTTGATCGTGACGCCTGGATTCTTGTCCAGCCACTGCTTCAGTACCTGTGCGTACGCCTTGGTGCTCGGGTTGGCCTTCTGCTCCGCCGCCGTCGGCATCCGACCGAACGGCCATCCGTCGAAGGTCGTCAAAGTGACGTCCACTGCTTCGCCGGCGCCGCTGTCACCGCCGCCCCTCGAACACGAGGCGAGCGCCCCGCCACCGAAGGCCAACATCCCACCTGCCGCCATCGCCTTCAGCACAGCGCGACGCGACGACACACCACCCATCGCTTGACCCGCCGAGGCGGTCTTTCCCAAGAGTCCCATGATGATCGAGCCCTCCCTTTGTTCCTCCGAGACGAGGCCAGTCCTACGAGACAAGGCCATTCGAACAAGCCGTGTCGGTACGACACCTCAGCCCAGCGCGGGAGCGACGGTCTGGTCGTACCAACCCTTGAAGACGTTCTGGTAGAACTCAGGAGCGTTCTTCTCCCAGTACGTCGCGTGATCCCCGTAGTACTTCTTCGCGGCCGCGACGAACTCCTCGTCGGCGGCACTGGACGTGAAATCCGCAGCCTGCTTGTTGCGGGTCTGCTCGAGGTTTCCGAGGTCAGCCCGGATGTCGACCTTGGCCTCGGAATACCACTTCTGCGTTGCGTCGTCGTACGCCGTGGTGGTGGGTCCGGAGTTCTCTTCGGCCGGGAAGTACCACGACGTCTGTGGAACAAGGGGAATCTGGGTGGCATGGCGTACGGCATCCATGAACGTGGTTCCCCATGCCTCGTCCGGAGAGCTGGGCAGCGCCTCGACGATGCCCGCGAAGATCGGTGTGACGTTTGCCCAGTCGTAGATCCGGCGCGGGTCTTTCGTCTGGTCGAAGATCGCCTTCTTCTGCAGGATGTAACCGTCGCCGGACATGTACGTGTGCAGGTTGACCGCGGCGTCGAGCGCGTCTTCGTCGAGGTCGGGCGAATAACTCAACAGGTCCGTCTGACCTTGAGTGGTTCCGATCCGGCCGTTGGTGCCGATGGGCTGCGTCATCCAGCCGACGAGCTCCTCCAGTGGTTTGTCGAACCGCTTCTCCATGACCACGTTGGTCGTGTCCTCGTCAGGACTGTTGGTGAAGAAGACCATCGAGTTGTTGTGCATCGCTGCCGTGCCGCCGATGAAGGCGTTCCAGATGTCGGGGTCGTTCAACGTGACGTCGGCCAGCACCGACTTGTCCTCGAAGATCATTCCGCGGACACCCTCGACGAGCGGGACCCACGTGTCGGCGTTCGTGGTGTAGTCCCACCTCCAGTTCCAGGTCGTCTCCGGCGCCGGGATCTCGGTGAACATCCCCATACCGTCGGCCGCCATGCGCATGCCGAGACCCCAGCTCTGCAGCCCGATCCCCTTGCGCTTGTCCGTGGTGAGGCCCTTGGCCAGCTCGCGTACGTCGTCCCAGGTCCAGTCGGGCGTGGGCTCCTTCAGCCCCAGCTCCTTGATCAGGTCCGCGCGATAGTGGATTCCGGTGCCGCAGTTGTAGGCGAGGGGCGCCGCGTAGTACTTGCCGTCGATCGCCCAGCCGTCCCAGATCGGCTTGGCGTAGTCGGCGAGCTTGTCGTGGAGCTTGTGCTCCTCCAGGTGGTCGGTGACATCTGCGACGAGACCCTTCACCATGGCCGCCTTGACCGCGGTGCGGTTCCAGCCACCGACCACGTCGCCGGGGAACATCGACGGCGCCGTACCGCCGGCGAGTGAGGTGACGAGCAGCTCCTGGTTGTCGGTGTCGAAGTCGAGGCGCTTGATCGTGATGCCAGGGTTCTTCTTGCTCCAGGCCGAAAGCGCCTCGGCGTACGCCCTGAGCGTCGGGTTGGCCTTCTGCTCCGCCGCCGTCGGCATCGGCCCGTACGGACGGTTGCCCGTCGTCAGCACGATGTCGGCACCACCCGATCCACCACCGTCCCGGGAACAGGACGCCAGAGCACCGCCGGCCACGGCGAGCACACCGCCCCCAGCCATGCCCTTGAGCAGCGACCGCCTGGTGATGCCGTCGTGGAACGTCATGGGGTAGGAACCTCCGGGGTTTCTCACCGCTTCGTGGACGTGTGGTCGTGGAGTTCGGGCCAGGTGGCACCTGGCTCGTCGTGCTCATCCGCCGGTCGCGCGCGGAGCTTCACGTCGCGCCACCACACCCGGCCTCCGGTCAGCAGAGCGTGGAGCCGGCCCTGCGAGAGGGCGATGTCGAGGACATCGGCCACAGGTAACCCCTCGTCCCACCGGACACCGACCTCACCGGTGGCGGCCACCGACCAGATCGCGGTACGGGTGAGGACCGCCAGGCCCTCACGACCACCTGCCACGGCCCGGATCCCCTCGTCGAGCTCGGCCCATGTGGACCAGTGGCCGTGCTGGTCCCGCGCGCACAGCGTGCGACCGAGGCTCACGAGCGGCGGGTCGGCGACGGAGCGGACAAGCGGCCACGGTGTCTCCGCCCGTACCTCCCGCGCCCATGAAGCGCCCTCGTCGGTCGAAGCCCAGAGCTGGATCGCGCCCATCCGCGGGTCGCGGGTCGCCGCGAGGACGATGCCAGCGGTGACCTGCAGGACGACGAGGGGGAGGACTCCGAACGGCGCCGGGACCGACTGCCAGCTCACACCGCTGTCGGTCGTACGCAGCAGATGGTTGCCGTGCCGGGCGGGTGCCGCCAGTCCGAACCCGTCTGGCCGGAACGACAGGACTCCCGCATGACCGTCCTCGCCCGCCACGACGGCGGTCCAGGCGGCGTCGCCTCCCGCGTTCCGGCAGAGCCCCGCCGGCCCCGACGCGACCAGGGCACCGTCAGGCGCGACCGCGAGTGCCGTCAGCGGGAAGGGGGTGTCAGCCAGAGCGGACCAGGTAGCGCCCTCTCCGGCGGAGGCTTCCGGTCGCACCACACCCGACCGTGCGCCCCCGACCGCCGGGCGTCCGTTCACCAGGAGCAACCGGTCGAGGTCGTGGGTAGGTGCGGCGTGAGCGGGGCGCCACGTGGCGCCGGCGTCGGCGCTCGTGACCAGGCCGCCGGCGGTCCCCGCGTACACCGCCCCGTTGTGCACCGCCAGGCAGAGGACCGTCCGCGCGGACCCGCCGTCGTCGGCGGCGGCGGTCCAGGTCGCTCCGGCATCGACCGAACGCCAGAGCCCGGCGTCGGTGGTTCCCACCAGCAGGGTTCCGTCGTCGAGGGCAACCACCGCCGTGACCTGACCGTCGACCCTTCCGCCGGGTGTCCAGGTACGCCCGCCGTCGCGGGAGGTGAAGGTCTGCCCCGACTCGCTCGCCGCGGCGAGGACGCCCCCAGGAGTGCCGGTGACGTCCGCGTACGCGATCGCCGCGACCGCCACCCCCTGAGTCCCCGCGGACCGGCGCCACGCCTTCACACTCGTCGTCGCCGTGAAGATGCCGTCCGCCGTCCCCGCCAGCACGGTCCCGCCCGGACCGACGCAGAGCGTGCTCACCTCGTGGTCGTCGAGCCCGAAAGTTGCCGGGGCCCACGACCGGCCTCGATCGAGGCTGCGGAGCACACCGTCGCCGAGGGTGCCGGCGAGCAGGAACCCCGTGTCCTCCTGCCGCTCACCATCCCCGACGGGCGGGATCGCGACGAGTGCCGCGACCGGAGCGCCGGACCCCTGCACGTCGGCCAGTTCGGCTTCGCCGTCGCGGTGGCGGACGATGCCCTCGGCGCCGCCGGCCACCAGCCAACTGCCGCTACGGCAGATGGCCGCGACCGAGGTGAGTGCCGTCGCGATCCCGGGAACGGCATCAGCATGGGGAACTGCGCGGGTGCCCAGGTCTCCGCCAGAGCTGGGACCCGGGCCGCCGTCGAGGCGCGCCAGCCCGCCGACACCACCGATCCACAGCCGATCGCCGTCCGCCGCGAGGGCGAGCACCGGCGTGGTCAGCTCGATGTCCGGCAGCTGCCGCCATGGGGATCGCTCAGCCACGGCCCGACACCACCTCGGCGGAGACGAGCAGCGCGGCCGTCTCGCCCCCGGCCTCCAGCGCGACCGACAGGACACCGGCGACATCGCAGATACCCGCGGAACGCATGTCGACGAAGGTGTTCGTCAGCACGTCGACGCCATGGCCCGGACCCAGCTCCAGCGCCTTGCTCAACGCCACCCTCGGCTCGCGCCGGCCGCCGTTGTGGACGATCTGCAGGAACGGCGCTTCGAGACCGGTACACACGGCGTCGATGCCGAGCATCTCGTCGGAGGTCGCGCAGTCGTCCCGGTGGGCGCGTACCCGCGGGATGCAGTCCAGGAACGCCACACCGCCACCTGGTACGACGCCGTCGCGGAGGGCTGTGTGCAACAGGCGTACGGCCTTTCTGGCATTGTCCTTGCGGCCTTCGATCTGCTGGCTTGTCGCCGCGCCGACGCGCAGGGCACCCACCCGACCGGAGAGCCGGGCCTGTCGTAGCCACAGACGTTCACGGGTGGTGCGTTCCTTGGCCTGCGTGGTCTGCTCGAGCTCCCACGCGCGGGTACGCAGCCGGGCCGCCAGCTCGGCGATCGCGTCCGCGTCACCGTCGCCGCCCTGGATCGTGACGTACCCCTTCTGCACGACAGCGCGGCGGAGCCGGCCGAACCACGCCGGCTTGAACGACTCCGGCGGCCGACCCAGCTCGCTCGCCAACACCTCCGCGCCGGTCAGCAGCGCGATGTCGGCCAGGTCGTCGGACAGGTGCGTCTTCGACGTCGTGACCACGACAGGTGCGCTCACCAACGTGCCCCGGAGGTCGTTGAACCCGAACATCGCGAGCGCAGCGTCAGACACCTCGCGCGCGACCACGAGCACCGGCGGGCGGCCGGGGACGCCCAGCGTCGCTTCGAGCATCGGACGTACCTGCTCGACTGTCTTCAGCTCCACGTCGGCGACCACCACGACCGGATCGACCAGCGTCAGCTCGGTACTCGCCCCAGACAGCAGGTCCGGATCCGCCGGCCGGCCGCGCCAGCGCGCGCCGTCGATGAAGTCATACGACAGGGTCATCGGCTCGTGCTCTTCGATCTGGACGGCGCCGTCGACCCCGAGTACGTCGAGCATCTCGCCCACGACCGCGGCCAACTCGGCGTCCCCGGTCACCGCAGCGGCGAGGCCGACGAGACCCGACGCCGGCGTTCTGTCGAGGGAAGCCACCGGAGCGGCCTGGTCCTTGAGCGCGTCGCACGCGGCGGCGACACCGACCTGGATACCGCGCCGGACTAGAACCGGGTTGGCGCCCGCCGCCACCACCCGCGTGGCATGCCTGAGAATCGACCGGGCAAGGACCGTCGCCGTGGCACCGCCGTCGCCGTATCCCCCACCGACCCGGCGTACCATCTCGCGGACGAGCGCGGCGCCCGCGCTGCGGCGCCGACCTGGCAGCGCCGTGATCCGCCGCGCGATCGTGGCCGAGTCGACCAGGCTCTCCGCCGAGCCGCGGCCGACCTCGCTCAGCACGACGCCCTGCGCCGGGCCGAGAGTCACGGCCAGGAGCTGCGCGAGGGTGTCGAACCCGCCGCGCAGCTCGCGCAACGCCTGTTCGGCGTCGTCGCTTCGCCAGGTCTGCGATGCCGTTCTCATGGGACCAGGGCCTGCGCGCTGTCTGCGTCGAAGAGCCGCATCCCCTCGGCAGCCACGCCCACCCGTACCGGATCACCGGGGCCGAGGTCGCCTTCCTCACCCGCGCGGAAAACGACCGCCAGCGGCTTCTTCTCCCGGGTCATCAGCCGGACGACCGTCTCGCCGATGAGCGGCTCGACGTCGGTCACCTCGCCCTCGAGAGTGCCGGCGCCGTTCTCCGGTCCGAGTACGAACGCCTCCGGGCGGATGCCGACTGTCACCTTCTCCTTGCCGTACCGCGCGAGGGCGGGACGCCAACTGTCGGGCAACACCAGACTGGCGTCGTCTGCCACCGCGACGTAGGAACCATCGGAGTCCTGGAGCCGGGCGTCGAGCAGGTTCATCGGCGGAGTGCCGACGAAACCCGCGACGAACGTGTTGGCGGGGCGTTCGACCAGCTCGCCCGGTGGACCGGCCTGTTGCACCTTGCCGTTGGCGACCACCGCGACCACATCACCCATCGCGAACGCCTCGCTCTGGTCGTGGGTGACGTAGACGCTCGGCTTGCCCTTCTCCCGGTGCAGCGCCATGATGTCGCGGCGCAGGCGGTACCGCAGCTTGGGGTCGAGATTCGACAACGGTTCGTCGAAGAGGTACGCATCCGCGTCCTTGACCATCGCCCGCCCGAGCGCGACTCGCTGCTGCTCGCCACCGGACAGATCGGTGATCGGAGACTTCAACAACGGCGTGAGGTCGAGCTTCTCGGCCGCGGCGCGGACGCGTTCCTCGATCTCCTTGCGGCCGACCCCACCGCGCGCCTGCAGGCCGTACGCCATGTTCCCGAACACGTCCATGCTCGGATAGAGGCCGTACTCCTGGAACACCATGCCGAGGTTGCGGTCCCGCGACGGCAGCGACGTCACCGGCCGGTCGTCGATGAGCACCTCCCCCGAGTCCGGCTGCTCCAGACCGCAGATGATGCGCAGCGTCGTGGTCTTGCCGCAGCCCGACGGCCCCAGCAGGACGAGGAACTCCCCTTCGGCAACGCTGAACGACAGGTCGTCGACCGCGAGATGGTCGCCGAGTCGCCGGACGAGGTTGCGAACTTCAAGACCAGGCACAGCGCTTCCTCCATTCCGAATCGGTCGGTCGCGTCGTCATCTCGCCGCCGCATGCGCGACGACGTCCTTCATGCCGGCCCACTCTCGCCAGATGTCGGTCATGCACTCCCACCTGACCTGTTCGTGGTCGACATGGCTGAGCCGGAAGAAGATGGCGTAGCGGATGTGTGGGGACGCGTTCCCCGTGATGCCGTGGCCCAGCTGGTAGTGCGCGAGCACGGCGTCGCCTGCCCGGGCGGTCACCTGTTGTGGCTCGGGAAGCTCGACCGGCGGCATGCCCTGCAACAGAGCGGCAGGACCGTGCTCGCGGAAGTACCTTTCGTAGCGTCGATGCGTACCCGGCCAGACGGTGAAGTTGCCCGAGTACGGTCCCGGAACATCGCTGAGGAAGACACCGATTAGTGCGGTGAAATTGCGGATCTCCCCCTTCGGCACACCATTGTTCGGCGAATACATCCCGTCGATGTGCGGATGCGGCTCATGCGGCGGGTCGGTGGACGGGAACCGCAACGCCACCTGGCCGGCCCCGCGTGCGCCGGGCGCGATCTTTCCTTCACCGATGGCCGACTCCGCCAGCTCCCACAGCGGGGACTTCGTCAGCAGATCGGTGATGGCCGAGGTGGTCTGCACCTGCGGGGTGTACGACTGGGCGCGGAACTTCTGCAGCTGGTCCGGTGGAATTCCCTGCGAACCGAGCGATGCGTTGATCGCCTGCAAGGCAGCGTTGACGTACTCCTCGGGGACGATACCGGGGAGCTGTACCAGACCATTCTTGTACAGCGCCTCTTTCTGCATCCGCGTCAACTGCATGGAGCACCCTTCGGTCGTCGTACTTCCTTGTTCAGCTGGTGCTGTGGCTAGGTGCGTGGAGCAGTGGAGCTTCGCTCGACGAGATGGACGCGCAGGCGGGTATCGCGCACGCCCATCTGCGGATGGCGGACACGTTGGGCGAGGTTCCAGACCGCCTGCATGCCCAGGTGTTCCTTGTCGACCGCGATCGTCGTCAGTCGCGGCACGGTTTGCGCGGCCATGTCGATGTCGTCGTAACCGATGACGGAAAACTCGTCGGGCACCGCGATCCCCTTCTCACGCAGGAGATCGATGGCGCCGATGGCGGTGTTGTCGTTGCAGCAGAAGACGGCGGTCGGTGGCGTGGGGAGGTCGAGCAACGCCCGCATCTCGTCGCGCCCGCTTTCGGCGCTGAGCCGGCCCTCGCGGACATAGGCGTCCTCGACCGGGATCCCGGACTCGGTCAGCGCATCCCGATATCCGGCGAACCGCGCCTCGATGGAGGTCGCCGTCGACGGACCGGTGATGATGGCCGGCGGCGGATCCCGGTGACCGAGCTCGAGCAGATGCATGGTGGCCAGGTAGCCGCCCCGATGGTCATCGGCACACACGCTGTCCACCGCGACACCGGCGGCATGGTGGTCGATCACCACGCACGGGGTCCCGGTGCGCAGGATCGCGGTGATGTACTCGGCAGACACATAGCCGGCGAGGAGAAGCCCCTGAGCTTGTCGACGCTCGACGATGAGCGGCATCTGGTGGTGCGAGCTCGGCTCGTCCCGCAGGGTCTCCAGGACCAGCGACAGGCCGAGCTCGCCGACCGCCCACTGCGCGCCGTACAACACCGGGCCATAGAACGGGTTCGACGGGCCGACGTAGTGCTCAGCCCTCGCCAGCAGGCCGAAGGTCGTGATGCCGGTCGCGAACTCCTTCGTCTGGCGTCGGCGTGGGTGATAGCCGATTTCCGAGGCCGCGGCCAGGACCGCCGCCCGCGCTTCGTCCGACACCGAGGAATTGCTGGTGAACACGCCGGAAGCGGTACCGACGGAGACGCCAGCGCGTTGCGCCACATCCCGCAGAGTCGACCGCCGCCGCGTACCCACACCACGCAACCCCTTCGTTTCAATGAACGTTCAGGGAACAACGTTGGCTGGACCTTACGCGCAGGAAACGGGGGTGTTCCATGCCTGTGTCCCAAGATGGACAGGCAGGCGTACGACGCCTCGGCGTCCAGGGCGACGCCATGAAGGTTCCACTGAACGTTCAGCGGCGCAAGGGTGTTCAGGACTCGTGCGGCACCGACGTGATCAGTGCTTCTAGTCCGGCAGCGTCGAGCAGGTCGACGGGACGAACCGTCAGGCAGTGGCGGACGTAGTGGAAGGCCGCGCCGACGCGTTCGAGTGGCAGCCCGGTGAGCTGCGCCCACGCCAGCCGGTACGCAGCGAGCTGAACGGCGCGGGCGGCCTCCTCCGCGGGATCGGTGGGTGGACGCCCGGTCTTCCAGTCGACGACCTCGATCCCGGGTGCGCCCACGGCGTCCGATGTCGCGGCAGGTCCCGTCTCCACCGCGCCGGGAAGGCCCGTCTCCGACTGGAGAGAGAAGACGGCATCCGCGCGTCCACGGACGACCACCCCCGCAAGCACCAGCTCGAACGGCACCTCGACCTCTATCGGCTGACGTTCTGCCCATTCGGAGGCAAGGAAGGCTTGCTGCAATGCGGCCAGCTCCTCGTCCGGCGCCGCCTGCCCGTCGGCCGAACCAGGAAGCTCGTCGACGTCCAGCAGCTGCGGCTTGCCGTACCTCGCCTCCAGCCAAGCATGGAACGCGGTTCCCCGGCGGGCCAACGGGTTGGGCGCGCGGGGAACCGGCCGCCGGATCGCCCGGGCGAGCGCGTCGGGATCCTGGCGTAGCTGGACCAGCTGGCTCACCGACAGGCGTTCGGGGAGTTCGACGACGAGTTCGTGCCGGGCCTGGCGACGCGCCCGCTCGGCCAGCAGCAGGTCGACGTCGCGAGCCCACTCATCCGCGGCATCCGAGGTGTCCGTCGCAGGCCCGGTCTGGCTGACCGCCGCAGGTTCACCGGTTTCGGCGGCCGGAGCGACGGAGCCACGGCCCGCCGTGATCTGCTCGGCGGCCGCGGACACCAAGGCGGCTCCGGCCGCGATGTCGCCTCGCCGGTCGGCAGTGAGCGGGTCATAGGGCCACGCGTGTCGTGGCGGATCCGCCGTCACGGGATTGCCGGCCGAGACGTCGACGTCGGCACACCACACAGGGACGGTCCCCGCACCGGAGCGGCACGCCTCGGCGACCTCACGCAGATACTCGCCCGGTTCCCGTGGACGCCTGGTCTCGTCCCAGCGGTAACCCGACCACACCACCAGCTGGCGGGCTCGCGTGGTCGCGACATAGGCGAGCCGGCGTTCCTCGAGCCGGGACCACTCACCGCACTCCTGCGCGAAACGGTCGAACGCCTCCTTGACCTCGCGCTGGTCGCCGGCCGGCTCGACGTCGAGCACCGGCAACACGTCGGCGTCACCACGCAGCGCGAACGGCAGGGCGCCGACATCGGTGAGCCACGCCTTGTCCTTGGCACTCGCGGCGGGGAAAACGCCCTCGACGCCACCGGGGACGAACACGACGTCCCACTCGAGGCCCTTCGCTCCGTGCACGGTGAGCACCTGGATGCGTTCCTCGGCCACCTCCGCCTGGCCAGGTTCCAACCCGCGCTCCTCCGCATCGGCGGCGTCGAGATAGGCGAGGAACGCCGGCAGGGACGCACCCTCACCGCTCTCAGCGAACGCGACCGCGACGTCGAGGAACGCATCGAGGTCGGCGCGGCTCACCGCCACATCACCGGTGCGGGCCGCGACCTCCACGTCGAGGCCGAGGGTACGGACGACATCGGCCACGAGATCGACCAGCGGCTGACCGGCCCGGCGGCGTAGTGAGCGGAGCTCGTCGGCGACCGCCCGCAGCCGCCGATATCCCTCGCCGGACAACCGGACGCCGCCCGACGTCCTCCCGCCGTTCGGCACGTCTTTGTCCGGCCGCTCCTCGTCCGCGCCCTCTCCGTTCGGCGCGACCTCGTCCGGCGCGACCTCGTTCGGCGCGACCTCGTTCGGCGCGACCTCGTTCGCGGACTCGTCCTTCGGGAGCAGCCGAGCTGGCATCGCGTCGAGGGCATCCAGGGCATCGACGATGCTCGCGTCGTCGACCTCATCCGCGGCGTGCTCCGCAGTGGCTTCGGCCCTTGGCCCGGCCGTACTGGCCGGCTCGGCCTCCCCCCGCGCCGCCTCGGACGTGCCGGCCGCCTCGGACGTGCGGGCCGCCTCCGTCGTGCGGGCCGCCAGCATCCGCGCCCACATGCCCAGGGCCGCCAGGTCCCGCGGGCCGATCCGCCAGCGCGCGCCGGTAAGCAGCCGCATCAGCGCGTCGCCCCGACCCGGATCGGCGAGCACCCGCAATGTGGCCACAACATCGGAAACCGCAGGCGTGGTGAGCAAACCACCGACGCCGACGATCTCGACCGGCAGGCCGGCATCCCGCAACACGTGGGCGATCCGGTCGATCTGGCTCCGTTTGCGGATGAGCACCGCGACGGTACGGCCAGGCTTTCCCCGTGCTCGCAGGCGAGCGTCCGCATCCCAGATCGCCTTGGCCCGCTGCGCGATGTCGCGCGCCTCGTCGTCGACGGTGTGATGAAGCGCCGCGACCACCTTGCCGCGGCGGTTGGCCGGGTGCGCCGTCAACTCGCGTACGTCAAGACCGCCTTGACGCAACGGTTCGGCGAGCACATTGGCGACCTGGAGTACGGCGGAGCCGTTGCGGAAGCTGGTCGTCAGATCCCGAGTGCGGGCGAGCGTGCCGTCGGAGGTACGAAAATGCCGGCCGAACGCCGTCAGCGTCGCCGCGCTCGCCCCTCGCCAGCCGTAGATCGACTGGCAGGGATCGCCGACGGCCGTGATGGGATGTCCGGTCGACCCGCCGAAGAGCCCGCGCAGCATCACCAGCTGGGAGTGGCTCGTGTCCTGGTACTCATCCAGCAGGACGACGCCGTAGCGGGCCCGCTCCTGCTGCCCGACCTCGGCGAATCCTTCAGCCAGCTTGGCCGCAAGAGCCGCCTGGTCGGCGAAGTCGACCGCCTCCCGACGTCGTTTCTCCTCCTCGAACGCCGCCACCAGAGGCAGGATCTGCAGCCGGGTCCGTTGCCGGGCAAGCGCGTCGGCCACGTCTGCGTACAACGCCTTGCGCGTCCGCGCGACCGACGGTTTGGCAGCCACCGAGGCGTGCAGGCGTTCGGTGAATTCGATGATCCTCTCAGCCGACACCAGGTGGCCGCTCATCTCGCCGTGCAGTGTCAAGACAGCGTTGACAATGGTCGAGAACGCCTGATCGACGGCGTCCATCGACCCGTCGTAGGACTCAGCGACGCGGGTGGCGTACTGCCAGGCCATCGCCGGCGTCACCAGTCGCGAGCCTGGCTCTCGCCCGAGCCGCAACGCGTGTTCGGCGACGATGCGCTGCGCGTAGGCGTCATAGGTGGACACCGTGACATCGCCCGGCGACCCGTCGACGTCGCCGTCGAGCTCCACATGCCCACGGGCGCGGAGTTGGGAGAGCCGGCGCCGGATCCGCGCGGAAAGTTCGCGGGCGGCCTTGCGGGTGAACGTGAGACCCAGAACCTGTTCAGGGAGTACGAACCCGTTGGCTACCAGCCACACGACCCGGGTCGCCATGGTCTCGGTCTTACCCGATCCCGCGCCCGCCACGATCACGCCGGGTTCCAACGGCGCCTCGATGACCGCCGCCTGCTCGGGCGTCGGCGGGTGCAGGCCGAGCAGGCCGGCAAGCTCGGGCGCCGTGTAGCGGACGCCGCTCTCGCGCTGGAGCGGCAGACCCAGCTGGGTCGTCATGGTGTCACCTGCCCACCCTCGGCGTGGACCGGGCACGACCGGCGCGAAACGCACACGCCGCACCAGCGGTTCTCGGTTCCGGGGAACTCGGCGCCCGCCATGCCCTCGGCGGTGTCCGCGACCAGGCGTTCCGCCCAGTCCGGATCCTCGGCGTCGGTCAGCGCGGGCTGGCGTTGCTCCGACACCTTCGTACCACTGCCCAGCTGGACGAGCATCGCCCCACCGGGTTCGCCCTCCGCTGTGGCGAACCCCTTCTTGGCGACGGCGAGTTGGTAGGCACCGAGCTGTGGATGCTCGGCCAGGTCAGCGGCCGCCGGCTTGCTTCGACCGGCCTTGAGATCGACGATGACGAGACGTCCGTCGGGATCGCGTTCGAGCCGGTCGACGCGCCCGGTGAGCCGGGCCCGGCCGATGTCCACCTCGAAGTCCTCTTCGGCGGCGACCAGTTCGCGGGGATTGGCGCGGAGCCAGCCGGCCAGCCGCTCGACGATCGTCGCGGCCCGGTCGTGCTCCTTGACGGAGTACCACCCGGTGCCGGTGTCGAGCAGGGCCCACCGTTGTTCGAACACCTCGGGCAGGTCCGCCACGTCGACGTTTCCGGCCGCCACCTCGTAGGCGAGCGCGTGGACCAGCGTGCCGACGCCCTGGCTCAGCGCGTCGCCCGCGGTGCCGCCGCAGCTTTCCAGCAGCCAGCGCAAGGCGCACCGGCTGAACGCCTCCACCTTGCTCGGCGAGACGCGCACGGTCTCGCCGGCGCCGCGGAGCGCCCGGTCGTCGGACAGCGGCGCGAAGGCGTACCACTGTGCGGGGTCGGCGCCGCGGATGCCTGCGGCCGCGAGGCGGGCAAGTTGGTACGCCGCGGCCCGCCGTCGCTGATCGGCGCCTTCGCGATCCGCAGTGTCCGCACCGTTCGCTCCGTCCCCCTCATCCGCGGCGTTCGCTCCGTTCTCACTTTCCGCGCCGTCCCCACCGTTCACGCCGTCTGCCCTGGCGCGACCGTCCGCACCGGCGGCCGGAGCACAGACGACCGAACGCAACTCGGCGACGACCGCGGCCAGGTCGAGTCCTCGCGGTACGCGCGTGACGGGGCGTTCGTCACCTGCGCCGGTCCACGGCAGAAGTTCGTCGAGGAACCGGGACGGGTGCGCCTCTTCGCTCGACACGGCCGTCACCACCAGCCGTCGCCGCGAACGCGTCACCGCGACGTAGAACAGCCGGCGTTCCTCGGCGAGCAGGTGGCTCACGGTCGTGACCGGCGAGGCGTCGCGGCCGGCCACCAGGTCGACGAGAGACTCCGAGCCGAGCAGCGATCCCCGCAGCCGCAGGTCGGGCCAGACGCCTTCCTGTACGCCGGCGACCGCCACCACGTCCCATTCGAGGCCCTTCGCGGCGTGCGCGGTGAGCACGGCAACGGTCTCGCCCTCGGGCGCGCGCGGCGCGAGCGTGTCGGCCGGGATCTCCTGACCCAGCACGTGATCGAGGAACACCTCCGGCCCCGCCGCCGGCAGCCGGTCGACGAATCGCGCCACGGCGTCGAACAGCGCCGTCACGGCGTCGAGGTCTCGGTCGGCGGCCGCTCCGCCCGGTCCGGCGCCGGCTGCCTGCCGCGCCCACCGGTCGGCCACCCGGCTGGTCGACCACATCGCCCACAGCACCGTCTCGGCCGTCGCCGCCGGGACAGCGATCGCCTCGCGTGCCGCGGTCAGCAGGCGGGCGATCCGGGCCGCCGGAGCGGTGGCGATCGGGTCCAGGTCCACCAACGCGGCCGGGTCGTCGAGCGCCTCGACCAGGAGTACGGACGACGACCTGCCCCCACCGGTGGACAACTCGTACCGGCGAAGCTCCTGGCGCAGGCGCCGCAGGGCTAGCGCATCGGCACCTGCGTACGGACTGCCGAGCAGGTCGACCGCCAGCTGCGGATCCAGGTCGCACCGGCCGACGGCGAGTTCGAGCAGGGTGAGCAACGGTCGAACGGCCGGCTGGTCGACAAGGGGCATCTCCTCCAGCCGTACCGTCGCGGGTACGCCAGCCGACGTCAGCGCGCGACGCAACAGCGGAATGTGCGTCGCCGCCCTGACCAGTACCGCCATCCGCGACCAGGCCACCCCGCCGACCAGGTGTGCTTCGCGGAGCTGCTGGGCGACGAAGGCGGCCTCCTGGTTGGCCGAGCGCAGCAGGTGCACCTCGACCTCACCCTTCGGCAGCTCCGGTTCGGGCACCAACGACCGGTGGGCCGTGGGGCCGCCGAGCCGGCGGGCGAACCGCCGGGACGCGTTCAGCAGCACCGGACCGGACCGGCGACAGCGACCGAGGGCGACCGTGTCCGCCTCCTCGCCGTCGGCGCGCCGGAAGCGTTCGGTGAACCGCCGGATCCCGTCGATCTCCGCACCCCGGAACGCATAGATGGACTGGTCGGGATCGCCGACCACGGCCAGGTCTCGGCCGCCCCCGGCGAGCAGCGACAGCAGCTCCTCCTGGGCGGGGTCGGCGTCCTGGTACTCGTCCACGAACACGGCAGTGCGCGTCTCCCGCTCCCGCGCGAGCAGTTCGGGATCGCTACGGAGGAGGTCGACCGCCGCGCGGACCAGCTCGGCCGGGTCATAGGCCGGAGCCTCGGGCCGAAGGGCGGTGATCGCGGCGTACTGCCGGGCGAACTTCGCGGCCGCCACCCAGTCGTCGCGACGCTCTCTGCGACCCAGCGCCCCGAGTGCCCTCGGGTCCAGCCCACGCTCGGCCGCCCGGAGCAGCAGGTCCCGCAGCTCCTGGGCAAAGCCGCGGGTGAGCAGCGCCGGTCGCAGCCGCTTCGGCCAGTCCTTCGCCCCGAACTCGTCGACGTCGCCGCGCAACAGGTCGCGGATCACGAGATCCTGCTCAGGGCCGGACAGCAGTCGCGGCATCGGCCGGTCGTGCAGGACCGCCTCACCGCGCAAGAGGCCGAAGGCGTAGGAATGAAACGTCCGCGCCAGCGGCTCGCGGATCGTGCGGTCGAGTCGCGCGGCGATCCGGTCCCGCAGTTCGGCCGCCGCTCGGCGCCCGAACGTCAGAAGCAGCACGCGCGCCGGATCGAGCCCGTCGCGTTCGATCCGGTCGACGGCCGCCTCGACCAGCGTCGTCGTCTTGCCCGTGCCCGGGCCGGCGAGCACGAGCAAGGGACCGCCACGGTGCTCGACGACCTGGCGCTGTGCGTCGTCGAGTGCGGGTGCGGTCTGGTGCGTCGCAGGCCTGTCGTGAGTACGCCGGACCAGTCGATAGGTCGGAGCCGCCTCGGCGCGCCCGCTCGTGGCGACTCGATGCGTTCCGGACATGCTCGGCATTCCATCAGAAAGCACGGACAGTGCAACGACCGACGCCCGCCTGCCGCGTCCGGTGGCGGCAAACGTGGTCGATCCGGCAGGGGATCGCCACGGTGTTGGACTCCGACGCGACGCGACCATTGCCCCTTCCGCATTCTCCAACGATGAACAGCCGTCCACACCGCGCCCTTTCGGTGGATCTTCCACAGGCGCCGGATCGCGTAGTGGTCGAGATTGTCCGTGAATGCGTACTGTGTGACCGCACATAAGCCGGTCGTGCTCATAGCCGCAGGACGGGGGTTCGCGAGAGTGCGTTACGACAACGGTGAGGAGCCATCCGGCGAGCTGACCGCGACTGACCCGACCGGATGCGTCCAGGTGCGGCTGGATCCTCACTCTGGACGTCTGACCGACGTTGCACTGACGACGCGTTGGCGAGACAAGGTGGGTGTCGCCGGAATGGCTGAGGCAGTGATGTACGCCGTCATCCAGGCGCGCCTCAGCTACCTCGACTCGCGGACCAATGTGCCCGAAGACCATCCACCCGCCGCGACGGCACCACTCCTGGAGCCGGATGCGCTGGCGGGACTGACGCCCGAGGCGCAGCGCGAAGCCTGGCATCGGGTGGCCGACCTGTTGGAGTCGGTCAACTCCGAAGCTGCCGCTACCATCAGCCGGCTGCAATCCACGACTGCTGACGGCCCCGACTCTCATCCCGGACACACCGGGAGCGATGACCACCGGAATGTTTCGGTTACGTTGAACGCATCTGGCGCCATCTCCGGGCTCACCCTCAGCGAGAAGTGGCTCGGCTCGGCTTCGACCGAACGTGTGGTCGAGGCCCTTCTGGAAGCATTTCATGCGGCTTACGAATCACTCGACGCTGTACCTGGATACGACCAACCGTCCCAGACGCCGGCGGCTGACCGCATCATGGCTTTGACCAACGACCCTGCCCGCTTGGCGCGGTGGCTGCGACAGGAGGAGGACTGACCGTGCCCGGACCACGCGCGAACTCAGCCAGCTACGACATCGACCTGATGCGGCAGGATGCCAAACGTTGGGGAGACTCCGCCGATGTGCTCAAGAAGGCACAACAGGTGGCCAAGACTCTCGAACTCGACCGACACAGCTTCTCCGTTGTCGCCGAACATGTCACTGCTGCGCAAAGGTTCAAGGACATCAGCGCTACCTACAAGGCGCTGTTGGAAACGGTCATCCGCCTGCTCGGCGAGGGTCAGAGCTGCTTCGACACAATGGAGTCGCACCTCCTGACCGTGGCCCGCAACGTTGAGGTGAACGAGGACGTCAACCACGGAACCTCGACGCACATCGAGCGGTCCATAGATGGAGGGAAGTGAGATGAGCGGCAGCGCGAACACGGATTGGTTGGAGTCTCCGTGGGATGAACAGACACCCGAGGTAGTGAAGAAGGCGATCGAGTCGGGTCTCGAGAGCATCAGAAAGACCCTGGAGTCGCTGCACGGTCTCGATATCAGAACCCTTGCTGTCGGCGGAGGAGCCATGCTGCTAGGTGGCCCCATACTCGGTCCCCTCGTTGCCGGATCGGCTATAGCGCTCCTTCAGGATCGGTTCAACGACAACATCGGCGACGCTCTGGAAGTCCTTGACAACGAACGCCGCAGGATCCATGGCTACCTCGAAGGAGTTGGCAATCCTTGGAGACTCAATCATGCCGCTGGCACCTGGGGTTCGGGGATCGGTCTGCCGGTGAGCGAAGAAGCCGGGCGGTACGGCAACAGCCAGATGCTGTTGGTCGACTACTGGACGGGTGATGCCGAGAAGGCGTACGAGGATCTCCTGCCCGATCAGAAGGCCGCACTTTCCCACATCGCCCAGATCGCCAATGGCCTAAACCAACCGCTCACCGAATGCGCCAGTCACGTCACGCAATTCTGGGTGCGCATCGGCCTGACGATTGCGCGCACACTCGCGGACGTGGCAACGGCGCTGGACAACGCCGCGACGCCCGACATTCTCTCGGTGCCGGTCGAGGCCGCCGCTGCTCTGGTGAAGGGTGTTGCCGACGCCCTGGAGAACTTCCGCGAAATGATGGCAAACTTCATGAGCTCATTTGCAGAGGTCGAGGCCCTGTTGAACAACAGTGAGGCATTTCCCGGTGGTCACTGGCCGCGGTCTAAGGCGGTCATCGGCGACCCGACGCGCTGGGACAAGAAGGAGGCCTGATGTCCGATTCACGTACTCGCTCCGGCGGTGAATGGGGGCGGAGCAACACACCTCGCCAACCGGGTGTCGCGCAGCGGCCCCCGAACCCACGGAAAGCCAGCAAAGGTGTGCTGCTCGCGATCTTCTCGACTTCGATCATCGGGATTCCTGTGCTGCTCGGGCTGACCTACCTCTTGTCCAGCCGGTTCCTCACAACGGAACCTCCGACTCCGCCGCCTCCGCCGAGAGACCTGTGTGCGGCAGTCGGCAAGGAACGAATCGCCGAGTTGGTCCGTGAGCCGGTAGTCACCTCCGACCACTCGTCACGGGGCGATATTGTCGGGTGCAGCGCAGAAACCGATTCTGATGCATCGGGGTATGACGCACTCACGGTGCAGCTCAGCCGATCCGCGCCAATTGGTTCCAGGGCAGCGGAGGAAGTCGCCTCTCGGGGCATCGACGAAAGCTGCCAAGAGCTAGCCAAAACGAAGATGCCGCCGGGCGGCGCGAAGGTGCCGATGCCGGGTCTCGACACGGTAGGTGATAGGCGTTGCGCCTGGGCCGCCTACGGCGCATCCGAGAAGACAGGGAACCTGGAGATATACGCCGTGCGAGGGCCGGACATCCTGCATATCCGATACGACCCGTCCCAGACCGATGACACGACACCTCAGCGGCTGCTCGTGGCCTTCGCGCGCGACGTCCTTGCAAAGACCGATCCGGCCGGTCAGTAACCCTCCGACCTCCGGGCAGTACTCAACGACGCCGCCCTGGCGCATGAAGGCCACTGGCGTACGCACGATGCCGCCAACCAGCGCTGGATCGCGACCACGGCGGACCGGCGCAACTCCCCGGGCGTATCAGTCGGGAGGCGGCGGTCGCGGCCACGGTCGACACACTCACGGCGTAACCGGACTACTGCCCTTCATCGCGTCACCGGCGACCATGACGTGCCGGGTGCATCGCCGGAAGAACGGAATGCCGGTACGCATCGCGGTCTGCGTACTCGAACCGTCGTGGAAGAGGGACCGTTCACGCGCGCTGGACACCACCAGGTCGAACGGCGCGTGTGTGAAGTCGTAGAGGTAGAGCCTTCCGCCGGGACGCAGGACCCTGGCGAGCTCCGGCACCGCCACTTCCGGGTCGTCCCAGTGGTGCAGGCTGAAGGACGAGACAATCAGGTCGAAGGAGTCGTCCGGAAACTCGAGGCCGGTCACATCGCCGACCCGGGCGACGGCCCGGTCGCCGTAGTCCTGGAGATTGCGGTTGGCCGCCGTCACCATGTCGGCGGACAGGTCGATCCCGGTCAGCTCCACATCGGCGCGCCGCTTCGCGATCTCGACCAGGAGGACTCCGGGACCGGTGCCGACGTCGAGCACCGCGCCACCGTTCGGCATGGCGTCGGTGACGTCGTCGGCGATCCGGCGGTAGAGCCGCCGCAGCAACCGTCTGGCCACGACGTCGTAGATTCGGCTGTTCCGTCCATGGAACATCGCCGGCGTGTTCCCAGGATGGACGTGGCGGTGCGCCCGCATGGCGGCTCCTCTGAGTTGTGCGGTACAACTATAGAATCACGGTACGCCCAATAGTTGTAGAGAGCAACTCTTGCCGTGCCAGGCTCCGCATCGAGGAGGTGGCCCGCCCATGACCGACGACGCATCGGTACGCCTCCACGAAGCCCTGATGGAGCTGATCCAGGTCGCCGGCCTGCTTCAGCCGGACCAGACGTTGCCGGGTGAGTCGGTGTCCATGTCTCAGGCGTTCGCCCTGCACGAACTCGACGTCGCCGCGCCTTTGTCCCAACGTGATCTCGTCGAACGCCTCCGACTCGAGAAGAGCACCGTCAGCCGGATGGTCGCCGACCTCGAACGCAAGGCACTCCTCGTGCGCGAACGCGATCCCGACAACCGCCGTCTCTACCGGCTCCGGCTCACCGACCAGGGGCGAGCGGTCCACGCGCGCATGGGCCGCCACTTTCACCAGCACTACGTCCGGTGGGTCGCCGCGATGAGCCCGGCAGAGCGGGACGCCCTGCTGACCGGACTTCCTGCACTGGTCCGCGCGATCCGGCAGGACCTCACGGCCGACGACGACGCTCACGCCTGACCGTTGGGCTCATCCCGCCTGCATCATCGTGCGGGTCGACGAACCCGACCTTGCGCGAGCCCCGCGGATGTGCCGCCTCAGGCGTCGAGGAAGTACTGCTCCGGATTCGTCACACCCGGGTACGGAAAGTTGGCGGCGAAGAACGTCTCGGCCACCATGTTCCGGAAGTCGTTCTTCGCCACGCCGTATCCAGGTAAGGCCGTCGAGATGCCGATCATGTAGAACTCCCCCTTGGTGATGGCGAGGATCTCCTTCATCAGCGCCGCCCGCTGGTCCGCCGACGCCTCGGTCAACATCTCGTCGTACAACGCGAACTGCCGTCGCGTCGGCGCCGGAGGCCGCATGCCCGCCTCGCCTTTCGAGTGGTACCACTGTGCCCAACCCTCGGCGTATCCCGTGGTGTTTCCCCCGAGCGGTAGGTAGTACGCAGGCGTCCGCATGACGTCGAGGCCACCGTCACCGTCCCACACGGTGGCGTCGATCGCGTTGCTGGAAAGGCGTTCGTTGAACAACGTCAGGTCCTCGGGCTTGACGTTCGCCTCGATACCGACCTCTCGCCAGTGGCTGCGGACCATCTCCAGACTGTCGGCCAGGTGAGGCTTTCCGGCGCCGCTGCCGACCTGCACCGTGAACCTGATCGGCTCACCGTCCGGCCCGAGGCGCACGCCGTCGCCGTTGCGTTCGGCGAAGCCCGCCTTGTCGAGGTGCCGATTCGCCAGGTCGACGTCGTACTCGGTGTACTGCTTCGCCATCTCCTCGTCGTAGAACTCGCTCTCCGCCGTGGGCGCCACCTGCCACGGCTCACCCTGCCGCGCGTGCACGGCGCGGATGATCTCGTCGCGGTTGATGGCGTAGGAAAGTCCGATCCGAAAGTCCCTGCTCCCGAAGATCTTCCGCTTCACCGGATCGGGACAGGTGAGGTTCAGCATGATGGTCATCGTGTTGAGCTTGTCCGGTACGAGATCGAAGAAGCGGTATCCGGCGGACTCGCGGTCGCGCGCCAGTACCGGTTTGTTCTCCGTCGTCGTCACGTGCCGGTCGATCATGTCGATCTCGCCCTTGAGGACCTTGAGCAGCAGCACCTGCGCATCGCTCACGAGGTCGAACACCACCCCGTCGAGATACGGCAACTGGTTGCCTTCGTCGTCGGTCTTCCAGTAGTACGGGTTGCGGTCGAAGGTGATCCGGGTTCCCTTGCCCAGTGGGCCTTTCGGCAACCAGGCGTGCAGCCGCGGGACGTCGGGCGCCTGCCAGAGCCCACCGAAGGCGTCGCCTTCGGCCTGGACGAGGGCGAGCCAACTGTCGTAGCCCTTGGCCCTCGCGTCCGCGTCGGCGGTCGGGTTGTACTTCTTGTGGTACTTCTGGAAATAATGTCGCGGAATCCGGGTCAGGGCGTTCGAGGTCTCCGAGGCCAGGCGGTCGAGAAAGAGCCCGTTGGTCTCGGCGAATACGAACGCGACCGTCCGCTCGTCCACCTTTTCCACCTGCGCCGGCTTGTCGCCCGAGACGAACAGCGGCGGCGGCTCAGGACTGATCTCCTTGTCCAGAAGGACATCCTCATACGCGAAGACGATGTCGTCGACGGTGAAGGGCTTCCCGTCGGACCATTTCATGCCCTCGCGAAGCCGGAACTCGAAACGTGTGCCGTCCTCGTTGCTGGTGAACGACTCCGCGACATTGGGGATCACCTTCTTCCACGACAGATCCCACCGGACGAGATTTTCGTACGCCAGCGTGTAGCCCAGCCGGAAGGCGTCTCCCGGACCGATGAGGGCGTTGCGCCACTGGCCGCCGTAGGCGCCGATCCGCTCGACCGGCGCGACGACGAGTGGCTTGTCCGGCAGCCGCTCGCGCAGCGGCGGAAGCTTGCTCTGCTTGACGAGTTCGGCAAGCGAAGGAGCCTCTCCGGTGTTCTTGGCAGACGGCGGAGCCCCCTGATCCTCGCTTCCTGGGTCGAAGGAGAAGAAGCTGCATCCTGGTAGCGCGGCCGCGATCGAGAGCATGCCGCTGGTCATGAGTACCTGTCGTCGATCCATCCGTCGCGTCATCGCGGCGTCTCCCTCGCACAGCTCGGGACGAGTAGTGGGTAGGTGAGTCTGTGGTGCGGTGGTGCGGTGGTGCGGTGGTGCGGTGGTGCGGTGGTGCGGTTCCGGCTCGTTCAGCGGTTCGTCCTGAGCGACGGCACGCTGGCGGCCGACAGCAGGGTTCAGTAGCCGTGGACGTCGGGCCAGGCGATCTCGACACCGTGCTGCGCCAACACCCGCTGGTAGTCGGCCAGCCGTGTGTCGTCCGCGCGGACCTGGTGCGGTGTGACCCGATGCGTCAGGCAGTACGCGGCGAGCAGGCCGGCGGACTCGCCGATGTTCCACTCCGGCGGGTGCAACCGGTAGCAGCCGTTGGTGATGTGCGTCGTCCCGATGTTCTTGTTGGCGGGCAGCAGGTTGGTGACCCGCACGGGCAACAGCGCACCGAGCGGAATCTGGAACGGGCACGAGCCCACGTCGATGTAGTTGTCGCCGCCGGTCGACGGGTGCAGGTCGATCCGGTACGACCCGATGCCCACCGAGTCGGCGTACCGCTTGGCGCCCTGTTCACCACGCACGGCGAGGGAGACGTCCTGCTCGACGACGGTGTACTCCGCGACGATCCGGCGCGACTCCCGGATGTACGGCGCCATGGCCAGGCCATCGTGCGTCCCCATCACGTCCGGCCGCAGCCGCAGGCCCGGCAGCCCGGTCCCGCCGTCGAGCCGCGGCATCTCCGTCTGCAGCCAGTAGACGAACGATCGGCTCATCTCCCGGGCACCCTCGAGATGACGGGCCGCCTCCGCCTCGTCGACCAGACCGTCCACCGGGAACACCGACCCGCGTTCGTAGTCGATCATCGGCCAGTTGACCAGGCAGATGTCGCTCGCGAAGGCACCCGGCTCGAACTGGTGCCGGGCCAGGATCCGCCGGAACGTCCACAGGTCCTGGTCGCCGCGCCGTCCCTTGCCGGTCCCTGCGAGCGACGGATCGTCCTCTGGGTGCGGGATGACCGTGCGGTGCATCGGTTCCAGGGTCCGCGGGTTGGGGGCGACGAGCTCGAACATCCGCCCCGGCCAGTACGGCGGCTGGTAGTCCCGCCAGAACGCGTAGTTGTCGGGCTTGTCGATCGTGTGGTCAGCACCCGCCTCGTGGTCGAGGGCGAAGCACCACGAGACCGCCTGCATGTTGGCGGGCTGGCGTTCGCTGGGCGCGCTCGGCTCCCCGGTGTCGGCCTGGGACTCGAAGCCGGTCACGTACTCCGTACCCGTCAGCGGCAGCAGGTCGCCGGTCTCGGTGGCGTCGAGGATGTACAGCGCGGTCACCACGACGTCCTCGCCCGAGGTGGCGTCGCGCAACGTGACGCTCGTGACCTGAGAGCCGTCAGCGGTGGCCGCGACCGGGCGGTGGTGCAGGCGTACGTCGAGGCGGCCGGCGCTACGCGCGGGGGCCAGCATCGCCTCGAGGACGGCATGGCCCACACGAGGCTCCGCGCAGATCCGGCTGACCCGACCGTCGCCTGGATTGAGGTGGCGAGCCGCCCGGGCGGTCGACGTGAGCGGATACCACTGGCGGTAGTAGTCGCGGATGCCGTCGCGGAGCTGGCGGTAGCTCGCAGTACACCCGAACTGCTCGATCCACGGGTGCTCGTCGGGAGGCACGCCCTGGGAGGTGAGCTGGCCACCGACCCAGGAGGTCTCCTCCGACAGCAGCACGCGGTGCCCCGCACGGCTGGCGGCGAGCGCGGCCGCGACACCGCCAAGTCCCCCACCGATCACGGCGATGTCGGTCTCGATCTGCCTCATGGCTTGACCCCTCTCGTAGTGCCGGACTGCTGGCTCACTTGCGGCTCGGGCGCGGCCTCGGTGGCGAACTCGGGCGGGGACTCGGTGGCGGACCTGTGGTGGTGCCGGCCGCGAAGTCGCAGGGAAGGACGAGGCGCCGCCCGTCCGCACCATCCGCACCGGCGGCGCCCATCTCGGGCGAGTCGCTGAGCATCGCGCCGAGCATGCGTACGGCCGCGGCTCCCATTTCCAGCCGCGGGACGCGGAGTCCGCTCACGTCGGCGTCCGGTCGGAGCGGCGACGGGTCGACGAGCGTGACGAGCGAGAAGTCGTCGGGCGCGTGAAGTCCGACGGAGCTGGTGAGTTCGAGAAGCCGGCGCAGGATCGAGTCGTCCTCGGTGAGGAAGGCCGTGGCTCCGAGAGCACGCAGCCCATGCAGGTCGTCCACGCGAAGCGACCGCGCCGGGCTGACGTACAGCCGCGGATCGGGGTCGAGACCGTGCGCCGCAAGCGCCTGCCGGTAGCCCTCTTCCCGGTCCAGGACGTGCTCCGCGTCGAGCCCGGATCCGAGATACGCGATCGCATGGTGCCCCAGTGCGGCCAGCCGGCCGACCGCCTCGGCCGTGGGTGTGGTGTAGTCCGCGGCGACGTAGGCGACGTCACGTCCGGGAACGTCGCGCCGGCCGATGACGACGAAGGGGAAGTCCTCGCCCGCGAGCCGGTCGAGCTCGGAGCGGTCACGCTCGTAGCCGAGCAGGACACACCCGTCGGCCATCCGGAGCCGGTTGAAGTTGTCGCGATAGATGCGTCGGCGACCGTCAGGTCCGGCAGCACTCGTGAAGAGGATGAGGTCATACCCCTCCGCCTCGGCGGCGCGCTCGACCCCGACGAGGAACGGGTGGTAGAAGTCGGCGCTCTCCGCAGGAAAGACGGATTCGAACGTGAAGACGCCGAGTAGCCGGTTGCGCCCGCCCGCGAGGCTGCGGGCGGCGGGATTGCCGGCGTAGCCGAGCTCGGCCGCGGCGGCCAGTACGCGCTCCCGGGTCTCGGGCCGGATCGCGGCACCCCGTCCGGTCCGGCCGTTCAGGACCATCGAGACCGTGGCCTGCGAGACGCCGGCGGCGCGCGCGATGTCGCTCTGCCGGCGCCGTGGCGCGCCTCGGTCGTCCGCCACTGTCGAGCCTCCGCTTATGCGCATCAGCGTTCCTGCGTACAAGTACTTTTGCGCATAAGTACGGCGAGGGGAACCGGTCGCGGTCAAACAGTCCAGCCCCGGCCAACACCGTGCACCACCAGAAGCCGTGCACCACCAGAAGCCGTGCACCACCAGAAGCCGTGCACCACCAGAAGCCGTGCACCACCAGAAGGCCGCGCAGAGATTGCAGGATCGGGGTTGCGAAACCTCAGAAGCGGTAGGTCAGGATCAGCCCGAGGTCCCTCAGCACCCTGACGTGCCGCATCAGCCTGACGAGTGCCCGTGCGGGCAATGGCGCCCTCGTGAGCTCGGGCAGGCTCATGAAGTCCTGGGAGCCGACGAAGGACAGGCCCGGCACCCACCGCTCCAGTTCACGTGGGTCGTCGATTCCCCACCCGCCGGTCCTTGCGCCGGTCGCCTTGATCGCTCGCACATGTCCGCCGAACCGCGCGGCAAGGGAGTTCCACGAGTCGAAGACCAGATGCCCATGGGGAAAGCGTTCGACGATGCGCTGGACGAGCCGGATGAAGTCGTCCTTGTCGAGATACTGCATGAGCCCCTCGGCCACCACCAGAACCGCCTGATCGGCCGGGACCTCCTCCAGCCAGCCTTCGGCCGTCACCGAGGATCCGATCAGGTGATAGTGGTCGCGGTCGGGCACGAGCACACGGCGGAGCTCGACCACCTCGGGAAAGTCCACGTCGTACCACTCGAGGCGGGCGTCCGGGTCGAGCCGGAACGCCCGCGTGTCGAGCCCGCATGCCAGGTGCAGCACAGTCACACGGTCCTCGGTCGCGAGGGCTTGTGCCGCCACCCGGTCGACGTACTTGACCCGGACCGCGATGCTCATCGCGTCGTTGCGTGTCACGTTCAGCTTGCTGAAGTCGTAGTCGACCCGCCCGACGATCTCGTCGGCGAGCCGGTCCCCCAGGATCGGGTCCGCCGCGCGCGCATCGAGTGCACGGCCGTACAGCGTGGCGAGCATCGTCTCCGGCGCCCCGCTCAGTTCCACCTTGTGGCCCGCCATCGCACACTCTCCTCATCCGTTGTCGCCGGCGTACGAACGAAAGCGCCATCCCGCCGACCTGTCAGAGGTATCTCGCCATGGAGGACGAGATACCTCTGACAACTCACGCTCTCCCGGGCCGACGAGCGGCGCGCCGCCGGCGTCAGGTGATCGGGACGTCGCGCCGGCGGAAGCCGACCAGCCCGACCGCCACCAGCACGACCACGACACCTGCCAGCCACACGAAGGGTTCCGCCGTCACGTCACCCCCAGGCAGCTTGGGGAGGTGCGTGAACGGCGAGGCGTCGAGCAGCACCTGGTCGAGCTGCAGGAGCGCCCCCACCCAGCCCAGGAACAGGCACAGGCCGAACGCGGCCCAACTCGCGGCCGCGATCCTGGGCAGCAGGCCGAACAACGTGACGGCGACGGCTGCCAGCGTCCAGACCGCCGGCAACTGCACCATCGCGCCGGCGAACACCCGCGGCAGTTGACCACCGACATCGTCGGCGTTCAACCCGTGCACGAAGCCGGCGGCCAGTCCCGCCGCCGCGAGTGCGACAGTCGGCCCCAGGAGAGCGAAGACCAGATGGCTCGCCATCCACCTGACCCGGCCGACCGCCGTTCCGAGAACGGGTTCCAGCCGCAGGCTGGTCTCCTCCGCCCGCATCCGCAGGGTCGCCTGGATCGCGTAGGCCGAGGCGATCAGGCCGATGATGCCCAGCATCGCTGCGAGGGTCGCGTCGACGATGCCGGCCGAGCCGCCCATGCGGGCGAAGATCTCCTCCATCTCCCGGTTGCCCTTGAGCATGTCGCGGACGCCCCACGCCACGCCGCCGTAGACGAGGCCGAGCACCGTCAGCCCAGCTGTCCAGCTCACCAGCAGTCCGCGCTGCAGCCGCCAGGCGAGCCCGAGCGTGCCGCGCAGGCGCGGCGAAGCTGAGGCCGGACCGAGCCGCGGCGGAAGAACGCCGGCACCCACGTCCCGGCGGGCCGAGAGCAGGAACGCCGCAGTCACCAGGCCCAGCACGAGCACTCCGGCTGGAACGAGGATCCACCACCGCTCGTCGCCGTACGACCGGATCTGGTGCGCCCAGCCGATCGGCGAGAGACCGGACAGCCAGGAGGCGCCGTTGCCCTCACCGCCGATGTCGCCGGCCAGGCGCAGGACGAACGCCGCTCCGAGAACAGTCAGCGCGAGTCCTCTGGCAGCACCGGCCCCCTCGGTGAGCTGGGCGGCGACACCGCCGACGGCCGCGAACACCCAGCCGGCGAGCGCGAAGCTCAGACCGAAGGCGAACGACCCCGCCACCGGCAGGTCCTGGCCGATCATGCCGAGGGCGATCACCAGTGCCAGCACGAGGTTGGCGCCCAGCACGACGATCAGGGCCGCCGCGAGGTTGGCCTGTCGGCCGATCACGGTGGCGCCGAGCAGGTCCCGCCGCCCCGCCTCCTCCTCGGTTCGAGTGTGCCGGATCACCGTGAGCGCGCAGATCAGCGCGAGGATCACCGGGAACATCCCCATCCGTTGGGCGATCACCCCGCCGAGGCTCACGTCGTACAACGGCCCGTACAACGCGAGGAAGGCTGGATTGGTCCCGCTGGTGTCGGCGTACTGCTGGAGCTCGGCCTGCGTCGACACGAGCTCCCGAGTCGCCGCCACTCCGCTCACCGGGACCAGTGCCAGGACGAAGACCCAAAGCGGCAGCAGGACCCTGTCCCGCCGCAGGATCAGGCGGATCAGTCCGCCCGTCCCGACGAGGTTCTGGCCGACGGTCATCGGGTCACCTCCGACACCTGCGCGCCGTTCAGCTCGTCCTGGTAGTGGCGGAGGAACAGTGCTTCGAGGGTGGGCGGCTGGCTGGTGAGGCTGCGTACCCCCACGGCGGTGAGCTGGCGGAGCACGGCGTCGAGCTGCGCGGTGTCGACCTCGAACCGCACCCTCGTGCCGTCGACCTCCAGGTCGTGGACGCCGGCGAGGTCGCCGAGCCCGTTGGGCGTGCCCGCGAGGTCGGCGGCGATCGACGTACGAGTGAGGTGGCGCAGCTCGGACAGCGTGCCCGTCTCGACCGCGCGTCCCTGCCGGATGATCGTCACCCGGTCACACAGCGCCTCGACCTCGGCGAGGATGTGGCTGGACAGCAGGACGGTCCGGCCCCGCCGCTTCTCCTCCTCGATGCACTGCTGGAAGACCTCCTCCATCAGTGGGTCGAGGCCGGAGGTGGGCTCGTCCAACATGAGGAGCTCGACGTCGGAGGCGAGCGCCGCGACCAGCCCGACCTTCTGCCGGTTGCCTTTGGAGTACGTACGCCCCTTCTTGCGCGGGTCGAGGTCGAACCGCTCGAGCAGTTCACCCCGTCGCTTCTTGTCGAGCCCTCCGCGCAGCCGGCCGAGGAGGTCGATCACCTCGCCGCCGGTGAGGTTGGGCCAGAGGGTGACGTCGCCCGGCACGTACGCGAGGCGCCGGTGCAGCCTGGTCGCGTCCCGCCAGGGATCGCCGCCGAGCAGTTCGGCGCGGCCCGCGTCGGCCTGGAGCAGACCGAGCAGGACCCGGATGGTCGTGGTCTTGCCGGCGCCGTTGGGGCCGAGGAAGCCGTGAACCTCGCCGGTGCGTACGTTCAGCTCGAGGTCGTCGAGAGCGCGGGTACGGCCGAAGTTCTTGCACAGGCCGGACACCGCGATGGCCATGTCAGTCATCGAAGTCCTTGTTCGTGGTGGGCGCTTGTGGCGCGCGGAATGGCATCGGAAACAGCAGGCATGCCGAGCAGACTTCCTGCACGACAGGGGACGAGGACCACCTCTGCCGGGTGATCCGGGACTCCGCGACGGGAGTCCTCAGGGCGGCTCAGCCGAGCCGTGACTCACCGGCCTGGTGTCGGGGCGGATCCGAGTCCGCCTTGCGCGCGGCCATCTCCGATGACCGCATCCGCCCGTCGACGCCGCACGTGGCACGGACGGCGTCGTCCCGGATCGGATGCCGGACATGCGTGAGGGCATCGACAAACCACCGCTCTCGTGCGGCGACCTGGACTGCGCTCATCACGCCTCTCTCCATCACGTGCCCGCGCCGGCCCTCGAGGATCTCTCGGGTGGACAATTCCGGACGCGAGCATCTTGAAGCTACACTAGATTCACAACTTCGTGAAGCTTGTTACGTCGGTGATCTCAGCTCGCGAACGCGGTCAGACCAGCGGTCGGGTCCCCGGAGGTGGCGGTGACAGGAAAACAGCCGAAACGGGACGAGGATGCCGTACGCCGCTTCGTCGAGCACCTGGCGATGACCCTGGCCGACATGGGCGTACCCCGCATGCCAGGCCGGGTGCTCGCGGCGATGATGGCCGCTGACGAAGACTCCCTGACAGCCGCAGAACTCGCCGATCGCCTCGATGTGAGCCCGGCGGCGATCTCTGGCGCCGTCCGGTACCTCCTGCACCTCGGGTTGGCCGTTCGGGAACCGGTGCGTGGGACGCGTACGCACCACTACCGGCTGCCGAGCGATGTGTGGTACGAGTCCAGCATCAGCCGGAGAGGGATGGTCAAGACCGTCGCCGACCTGTCCGACGAGGGTGTCAAGGCACTCGGCGGTCCGGACACGCCGTCAGGGCGCCGGGTCGCGGAGATGGGGGCCTTCTATCGCTTCATCGAGTCGGAGATGGACAGCCTCTTCGAGAGGTGGCAGGCCGCCAAGGCCACCACACGCGACACCGCGTCCTCGTGACGGCGGCCAGCGCGGCACCAGATTCGCATGAGGGGACCCCTGCGCCAACAGGTACGCCAGACAAGGGACCCCTCACGCAATGCCAGGGCACCACGGTCAGGGCGAGCCGTCCCAGCGGGCGTTGGCCATGTCGACGCGATCGCTCCGCGGTCCACGAAACGGCGTACCTTCCGAACGCAACCGGCGTACCGACTCGCCGACGTGGCAGTCGGCGGGCCGGCCGTCGGCGCGGACCACCCGCCACCACGGCACGCCACCGCCGTAGTGCGACATCACCCAGCCGACCTGCCGCGGTCCGCCGGAACCGACGTACTCCGCGATGTCGCCGTACGCCATGACCCGGCCGGCCGGGATCCGCTCCACGACCGACAGCACCTGCTCGACGTACTCGTCGTCGCGCACGCCGCGCCCTGCCCCCTTCGTAGGAACGTGACTCAGTACGACGGCTTGTCCGGCTCGATCTGGTTGACCCACGCGGAGATCCCACCGGCGACGTGTACCGCGTCCGAGAAGCCCGCACCCTTCGCGGCCGCGAGCGCCTCGGCCGAACGCCCGCCGACCTTGCAGTGAAGGACGACCTGCTTGTCCTTCGGCAGCTTCTCGAACGCCTCGCCGGTCAGGAACTCGCCCTTGGGGATGAGCACGGCACCGTCGATGTTGACGATCTCGTACTCGTTGCGCTCACGGACGTCGACCAGCACGAAGTCGCGCTCACCTCGCGCCCGGGCGTCGAGCCAGTCCTTGAGTGTGCGTACGTCGATCGTGGAATCCACCGCAGCCTCCGCCGCCTCGTCTGAGATCACACCGCAGAACGCTTCGTAGTCAATCAGCTCGGTGACCGGCGCCGTCTCCGGATCGCGGTTGACCTTGAGCTCGCGCCAGGCCATCTCGAGCGCGTCGAAGATCAGCAGCCGGCCGACCAGCGGCTCGCCGATGCCGGTGATGAGCTTGATGGCTTCGTTGACCATGACCGAGCCGATCGATGCGCAGAGGACTCCGAGCACGCCGCCCTCGGCGCAGGACGGGACCATCCCCGGCGGCGGGGGCTCTGGGTAGAGGTCGCGGTAGTGCGGTCCGTGCTCCGCCCAGAACACGCTGACCTGGCCCTCGAAGCGGAAGATCGAGCCCCAGACGTACGGCTTGGAAAGGATCACGGCCGCGTCGTTGACGAGGTAGCGGGTGGCGAAGTTGTCGGTGCCGTCGAGGATGAGGTCGTAGCCGGCGAAGATGTCGAGGGCGTTGTCGGAGTCAAGGCGTACCTCGTGCAGGTTGACCTTGACGAAGGGGTTGATCTCGGCGATCGACTCCTTCGCCGACACCGCCTTGGACTTGCCCACGTCGCTCTGGCCGTGGATCACCTGACGCTGGAGGTTCGACTCGTCCACGGTGTCGAAGTCGACGATGCCGAGTGTGCCCACACCGGCCGCCGCGAGGTACAGCAGGGCCGGGCTGCCGAGGCCGCCGGCGCCGATGACGAGGACCTTCGCGTTCTTCAGCCGCTTCTGACCGTCCATGCCGACGTCGGGGATGATGATGTGCCGCGAGTATCGGCGTACCTCGTCGACGCTGAGGTCGGAAGCGGGGGCTACGAGCGGCGGCAGGGACACGACTGTCTCCTCGGGTGGTCGGGATCCTCTTCTGGCACCAACCTGCGCGTGCTCCCCCATGTTCCCGCACGCGGGTTCTCCCACTGTTCCCGCATGCGGTTCCCGAACCGGAGGGCGCCGTCGGGGGTCGGAGCCCCGCACCTCGTCCCGTGGGCGTGCGGGACCCCGGCGAATGACCACGCTGGGCATGCGTTCGGTAGCCGGGACTGCTGTCGATGCCTGGTCGAGTACCTCAGGCATGCTCAGCGTGGTCATTTGCCGGGTTCGTCCAGGAGGCCCGCGTCGTGGCATCCCCGGGCCTTCGGCGGGGCGTGGGCGCAGTCGGTACTTTCGGCTGACCGTCGTACGCCGAAACTCGACCAAGGTCGAGCCGGCCGGTCCCGTTGGCCGATATGCCGTCGATAGCAACATTTCTGCGGTCAGGAGCATGCCCGAGCCCGCGTCAGCGCCACCGCCCGCCTCCCGCGCCACCGCCAGCACCTGACCCACCACTGCCCGCGTCTGATGCGCGTCCACCGGCCGTGCCTGAAGGGCCCCCGTCGTCCGTGCCGGCGAAGGCGGCGACGACCGTCGCCCGTGGCGGCGTCCGTCCCCACGAACGGGCGCTCGCGCCCGACCTCGCACGCGGCCTCATGCTGCTCATGATCGTGATGTCCAACACGGGCTTCTATCTGTGGGCGGCTCCCCACGGCCCCTCGGGATGGCACCCGGTGGACGGGACGCTCGCGGACCGCGTCGCCCAGTTCCTGATGATCACGATGCTGGACCTGCGGATCTATCCGCTGTTCGCGTTCCTGTTCGGCTACGGGATGATGCAGCTCTTCCTGCGCCAGACCGTGGGCGGCACGTCCGAGCGGGCGGCCGTGGCGCTGCTGCGCAGACGGAGCCTGCTGTTGATCGTGTTCGGCTTCGTCCATGCCGCCCTGCTGATGGCCGGCGACATCATCGGTTCGTACGGCGTGATGAGCCTCCTGCTGGGCTGGCTGTTCCTGCGCCGCCGGGACCGCACGCTGCTGGTGTGGAGCGCGATCGCCGGGCTCGTCATGGTGGTGGTGACGGTCCCGCGGATCTGGGCGCTCGTCACCGGGGATCTCGCTCAGCCTGGCGTGCCCCCCACGGAGCCTGCCACCGAGGTGTACGCATCGGGCGAGTATGAGCCTCGTCCTGCTCGCGTTCTGGGCGGCGCGGCGGCGCATCCTGGAAGAACCACTGACGCTGGTCCGGGACGGCACGGGTCTCGCCGGTGGACTCGGATACATCGCGGCCATCGCCCTGGTCGCGCACGAGCTGTCCGTCCGCCGTCGGCGGCCGCGTGCCGTTGTCGCGGTGGCGGCCGTCGGCAGCCGGTCACTGTCCTGCTACCTGACCCACTCGCTGATCTTCTCGCCGCTGCTCGCCGCGTGGGGCCTCGGACTCGGCGCGGTGATGGAGAGCGCGACCAGGGCGGGCTTCGCCTGCTGCGTCTGGCTGGTCACCGTCGTCGGGGCGTACGCCCTGGAGCGGTCCGGCCGGCGCGGACCCGCGGAGTGGCTCCTGCGCCGACTCCTCTACGGCGCGAACCGAGCAACCGCGCAATGCGGGACTCCGCGACTCACTCGCCAGCGAGCTTGCGCATCTGCTCGAGGACGCTGGTGAGCTCGCCGTCCATCCGCATCGTGTCGCCCATCATCTCGTCGAGTGACTGCTGCAACTCGGCAACCTGCTCGCCGATCTCCTCCGGGTCCGGCCGGCCGTCCCCACCGAAGGTCTCGTCGAGGACTACCTGAATCTGCCCCTGCGCATCGGCCCGCGCGGCATTCACCAGTCGCAGGATCTCCGCGGCCAGGTCCTCCGAGGGCATGCGCATCACCCGAGGATCCAGCTTCAGCTCTTCGACACCGGTCGCTTCGTTGAACGACACGGAGATCCGCTCGTCCTCACTCGTCGCCGAGCCCGTCACCTCGCCGATCCGGCGCTGCAGCTCCTCCGCCTTCGCCAACTGCTCGCGTTGCGTGGCCATGATCTCTTCCGGACTCCGCAGCAGATCCCTGAGATCGAAGCTCTCCGATGTCATGCACTTGCCCCTCTACGCCCATAGCCGAGAACGCGAAGCCAGCCCCTGCCACGAGGGCGTGTATCCCGCTCGTCAGACACCGCTGAAGTTGCTGAGTCCCTTGAGGCCGGCCCGCTTGTACTTCTCGAGCATGTTGCCGACGATGTCCACCGCGGAGTCGCCGAGGTTCTGCCAGCCACCGCCCTCGATCTCACCGATCTTGTAACCGTCCACGGCAGCGGCGTTCAGTCCCATGACACCGACGAGACCCGCATGGGCCCAGCCCACCTTGATCATGATCTCGTCCATCACCCGGATGATGGTCTGCACGGTCTTGATCAACGGCCTGCCGAAGTTGCGGATGGTCATCGCCGCACCCTGGCCGAAAGGGATGGCCATCAGGATCCAGAACGTGATCGCCATCGCGGCGAGGGCCACCATGATCGCCATGGCGATCGTGAGCTGGAGGAACCGCAGCATCGCGACGACCCCGGTCATCGCCGCCGTAACGTAGCCGAGCTGGGCGGTGGCGAGAATGCCGGCGCGGTGGACGGTGAGGAGTCTTGCGAACTCTTCCTGGTCCGCTGCCTTCCAGTTCTGCTCGGTGATGCTGTCGCCGTGCTGCTGCAGTTCGTCGTAGAGCTGGCTGCCCAACTTGGCGGACTCGTGGATCATCGAGCACGCCTCCATCATCTTGGCGGTGTCGGTGCGGATGAGGGCCAAGCGCATCGGCACGCTGGTGAGGGAGTCGCTCGGCATCCAGTCGCTGACGATGCTCTCCGCCTTGCCGAAGCGGATCACCCGAGTCGTCCGCGTCGCGCGCTTCGAGACCTGACCGGAGATCCTTTGCAGGGCGCCCAGGAGAATCCCACTCTTGGCCGCCGAGACGGGCAGCAGCAACTCGGGGAACGCCGAGCAGGCGGCGAGCGAGGAGTAGAAGGCGATCTCGCCGAATTCCTTGCCGGGACCCACCGCACCGGCCATCGAGTCATACGAGTTGCTCATCCGCCATCCCTGATCGTGGAGTTCACTTCGGTCGCTTCCCAGTTCCTGGACGTCTTCTGGGCAGCATCATTGATCTCGGCCGAGATCTCCTGCTTGATCTGGAACGACTGCTCGACGTATTCAGAGCCGAAGAAGAACGACGCGACGACGAACATCCCTCCGCCCTGGCCGGCCGCCATCATGGCGTCCTGGGCGTCGGCCGCCAGCCGGCTCGCCTGCGGCATGGTGTCGTTGGCCGACCGTTCGATTCGCTTACCCAACTGGCTGACGTAGTCCCAGTCCACTGCCCTCGGTCCCATGGGAGCAGCGTACGGGTCCAGAACACTGCCGCGGGACGTGGTCGGCCCCCGTCTGTGGATAACTCGACGAACGCCACCACCGCCACGTCCGACGCGCTCATCAGGGAGCTCCGTCAGGTCACGCGCAACGGCGACCGGTCCTTTAGTGTGAACATGTGGACTACACGATTCTGCAGACGGCCGCGGACACCGACAGCGTGATCGACGCTCTCACCACGCTCGCGCCGGGCTGGTCGGATCGCACCGGCATCGAACACGCGCAGGGCTGGACCACGGTGCCAATGGAACCCCGTACTGCCAGCCAGTTCGCACCACTGCTCGCCAACCTGCTCGGGCGCGGCGTACTGGTCTGGACGGTCGACGCCGAGCACTGCCGGGTGTCCCTCCACCGTGCAAACGGCTCGGTGGTCGAAGCGGTCGATCGCCCGGACCAGGTGGACGAACTCGCGAGGGCGTTCCACGAGAGTCATCTCCTCGTTTCCGCTGAGGGTGAGAAGGACAAGACCCCGCTCGCCGCAACCGCCTCCGATCCGGCGCGGTCCCCTAACGACCGGCACCGGGCCTTCTCCGAGCTGCTCGGCGTACCGCATGTGGCGCCGACCCGGCCGCCTGCCCCGAACCCCACCGCGCCGTCGCTGACGAGCGCCAGCGCACCTCTGGGCACGGATCAGTTCCGGCGGCGTGAACGGATCAGGAGCACGCGGAGTTGGCTCCACCTCTTCTCGGGCCTGGGCGGTGTCGCCATCGTTCTGCTGGTGATTCAGGGACCGTGGCTGCTCATTCCCGTGTTCCTGGTCGTCATCGGCGTGCTGCAGGTGATCCGGTTCTGGATCGGCCGGTCCCTGCCTCCGGGTGACGCCAAGAGTCGCCCGGTCACGCTGGGATGAGGGACCCTGGCACAAGCCCGGTTGGATGAGGGGACCTCTGCGTCAACTCCACGTTGGATGAGGGACCCCTGCGCCAATAGGTTCGCGGCAGGGGACCCTCATGCAAAGGGACTCGAGCCTCAGCGGCCGGGCGGCGGGACGATCGCGTCGATCTCGGCCAGCTCCGCGGCCGTCGGCTCCCACTCACCGGCGGCGGCGTTGGCCTTGACCTGCTCGGCCGACATCGCCCCCGCGATCACCGAACCGCAGCCCGGCTGGGCGGCAAGCGCGCCGAATGCGATCTCCAGCAGCGACCGCCCTTCGTGTTCGGCGCCCCATGCGATCAGCGCCTCCACCCGGTCGAGCTTGTCATCGGTGACGTAGCCCTCGCGTGCGGCCAGGCGGGAGTTCGACGGCACCGGCTGCCCGCGTCGGACCTTGCCGGTCAGCAGACCGTTGGCGAGCGGAAAGTACGGAAGCACGCCGACGCCGTAGTGCCGAGTCGCCGGGACCACCTCGGCCTCGGCACCGCGTTCGAGCAGGGACCAGTGGTTCTGCGCCGAGACGAACGGTGCCACGCCCAGCTCCCGCGCCACGTGCGCCGCTTCGGCGATCTGCCAGCCGCGGAAGTTGGAGTGCCCGGCGTACCGGATCTTCCCTTCCTTCACCAGCTCGTCGAGTGCCGACAGCGTCTCCGCGATCGGGGTGTGCCAGTCGGGTACGTGGATCTGGTACAGGTCGATGTAGTCCGTACGCAGCCGGCGCAGCGACTCCTCGACCGCCCGCCGGATGTACGCCCGGCCGCCCCGCGCCCCGGCAGCCGCGCCGTAGCCCATGTCACCGCCGAACTTCGTCGCAAGCACCACCTGGTCACGGCGTCCCGTGAGCACCTGCCCGAGCAGGTCCTCCGAGCCGCCCTTGCCGTAGACGTCGGCGGTGTCGAAGAGGGTGATGCCGGCCTCGAGGGCCGCGTCGACGACCTCCTGTGTGCCGTCGAGGTCGAGCCGGCCGCCGAAGTTGTTGCAACCGAGTCCGACGACGGATACCTGCAGTCCTGAATTTCCCAAGGGTCGATAGCGCATGTCCAGAGAGCCTACGGCCCACCTGACCAGCGACGTCGCCGGTGACCCGACCGGTCGCGGACCACCCGGGCACTGCCGGCGGCCACACCGCCCTGGACCGCTCATCTCGGCGCATCACGTGCAAAAGCTTCCACAACCGCCGCCAAACCGTCATGATGTGTCAGCTTTCTCGGATCACCCATTTCCATGTGAGTCATCGGCTTCCCACATGAGTCACGGGCCGGCCCTTTCGCGTACGCAACCTGCGTCGCTCCCGGCCAACGGGGCCACGACTCGCTCTGGCTTCGGACCCCGGTCCCGCTGTCCGGGCGCGCGGACGGCAGGACCGCCTGGAAGGAGTGCAGTGAGAGTTCGCCGATCCACCGCGGTCGCGACAGCCGCCACCGCAGCAGTCGCCGCCCTCGCCACGCTGGCCGCCACCGCGGCCGGTATCCCCGCGGTCGCCTCGCCGCCCGCGGGAGACCCGGCGCCCGCCCGTCAGCACGCGCCGGACGACCTGCCCAACCCGTACGCAGAGAAGCTCCGCGAAACCCGCAAGGCCGCGATCGAGAAGGTGTTGCGCGGCGAGGCGAAGGTCGAACGTCGCGGTCACTCCGACGTCGTACGCATGGCCAAGGGCGACTACGCCCAGGTCAGCATGGAAAAGACCGACAAGATCTTCACCATCCTCACGGCGTTCGGCGACCAAACCGATCCGCGCACGGGGGGCTCCCCTGGCCCGGTGGCCAACGAGATCGCCGAGCCCGACCGCCGGCGTGACAACACCACCTCGTGGGCGCCCGACTTCAGCCGCGACTACTACCTCGACCTCTTCTTCGGTCAGGACGGCGAGTCGATGTCGACCTTCTACCGCGCGCAGTCGCAGGGCCGCTACACCGTGGCCGGCGACGTGAGCGACTGGGTGCAGCTTCCGTACAACGAAGCGCGGTACGGCAGCAACGAGATCGCCCAGTCCGACGGTTACTGGAACTACGTCAAGGACACCGCGAAGGCGTGGTACGACGCCGAGGTCGCCGCTGGCAAGTCGGCTGCCGAGATCAAGGAGTACCTCGCGCAGTTCGACACGTGGGACCGCTACGACTTCGACGGTGACGGCAACTTCGACGAGGCCGACGGCTACGTCGACCACTTCCAGGCGGTCCACGCGGGCGAGGGTGAGGAGGCCGGCGGCGGCGCACAGGGCGGCGACGCGATCTGGTCGCACCGCTGGTACGCGTTCCAGGGCCTCAACGACGGCCCCGACGGAAACCCGCGCGGCGGCGTCCCGATCGGCGACACCGGCATGTGGATCGGCGACTACACCACCGAGCCGGAGAACGGCGGCCTCGGCGTCTTCGCCCACGAGTTCGGCCACGACCTCGGTCTGCCCGACCTCTACGACACCGCCGGCGGTGACAACAGCACCGGATTCTGGTCGCTGATGTCGTCCGGCTCGTGGCTCAACAAGGGCAAGGACGACATCGGCACCTCGCCCGGCTACATGGGCGCCTGGGAGAAGCTGCAACTCGGCTGGCTCGACTACGACGTCGTCTCACCCGACCGCGCGTCGACCACGGTGCTCGGCCCGGCCGCCCTGTCCACGGACAAACCGCAGGCGCTGGTGGTACCCCTGCCCAAGGAGTCGGTCACCACCGACTACAACGACCCGTTCTCCGGGTCCTTCGAGTGGTGGGGAGGCAGTGCCGACGACCTCAACCGGATGCTCCGGCGCACCATCGACCTGACCGGGAAGTCCAGCGCGTCGATCACCGCCAAGGCGTGGTACGACATCGAGGAGGGCTACGACTTCCTCCGTGCCGAGGTCTCGACGGACGGCACACACTGGGAGGGTGTCGGTGAGCCGGTCGACGGCACCTCCGACGGCGAGTGGGTCGACCTGACCTACGACCTGACGCCGTACGCCGGTCAGTCGATCCAGTTCCGGTTCCGCTACACGACCGACGGTGGCGTGCACCTGGCCGGGCCTATGCTGGATGACATCGCGGTCACCGCCGACGGTGCGCAGGTCTTCTTCGACGACGTGGAAGCGGGCACCAACGGCTGGACCGGCAACTGGACCAGGTTCGGCGGCAGTGTCACGGAGCTCAAGGGCACCTACTACCTCGCGGAGAACCGTCAGTACATCGGTTTCGACGCGAACCTGGAGACCGGCCCGTACAACTTCAACCGCGCGATCAGCAAGCCCGACTGGGTACAGCACTACCCGTACCAGAACGGCCTGCTCGTCACGTACTGGAACGAGAAGCAGGGCGACAACAACACCTCACGCCACCCGGGTGAGGGTCTGATCCTGCCCGTCGACGCGCGTCCCGGGCTGATCGCCTACGAGGACGGGTCGCTGGCCAACGGCCGGGCACACTCCTTCGACGCGACGTTCGGACTGGAGAAGACCCAGCCGATCACACTGAGCAAGGAGGTCATGGCGGGGAACCAGGTCCAGGTGCTCATCGCCGACGTCCCCGCGTCGAAGGCGATCCGTACCTTCGACGACTCCGACCCGAACGCCTACTGGAACGCCGCCAACCCCAGCAAGAGCGTCAAGGTGGCGGGCTACGGCGTCAGGATCGTGGTCACCAAGCAGTCGGCCAACGGCCGCCAGCTGACGGTCGCGGTCCGCCCAGCGGACTAGGCCCGTACCGACCAGGGAGCCGGGTGTGGGCGGGCGCATGCGTGAGTACGATGCCCGCCCACCCTGCGCGGAGCCGGCGTCCGACAATGACCACGCTGCCCATGCTGGTGGTGGCCGGGGTCCGACAAATGACCACGCTGCCCATGCTGCTGGTAGCTGGAACTGGTACCGACACCTGTCCGGACAGCACAAGCATGGGCAGCGTGGTCATTTGCAGGCGCGGCCGAAGCCCCGCCCAAGCCCAGGACACGACAACGGACCGTGATCGGGTCCCATTCCGCGGACAGGTGGCGCTTCGTCGGTGTGACGGCGAGGATGGCGGATATGGCACCCGCGAAGACGAGTTCGGTCCGTGTACGCGTCGACGGCCAGGTCCTCGCGCTGTCCAACCTCGACAAGGTGCTCTATCCGACGACGGGGTTCACCAAGGGCGAGGTCATCGACTACTACACCCGGATCGCCCCCGCCCTGCTCCCCCGCGTCGCCGACCGGCCGCTGACGCGCAAGCGCTGGCCCGATGGCGTACACAAGCAACCGTTCTTCGAGAAGAACGCACCACGCGGCACACCGGAGTGGGTCCGCACAGTGACGATTCCCTCACCGGGGAGCACCCGCGGTACCGAGGACGTGGAGTACGTCGTCGTCGACAAGCTCCCGACCCTCGTCTGGCTCGCCAACCTCGCCGCGCTCGAGCTGCACGTACCCCAGTGGAAGGTCGGCCCTCGCGGCGGGATCCGCAAGCCTGACCTGCTTGTCATCGACCTCGATCCGGGGCCGCCGGCCGACCTCGTGCAGTGCTGCGAGGTGGCGCTCCTGCTCCGCGACCTGTTCGAGGCCGACGACCTGCGGGCCTGGCCGAAGACGTCAGGGTCGAAGGGCATGCAGCTCTACGTCCCGCTGGTCGAGACGCCGGGCGAGGCCACCTCCGGCTACGCCAAGCAGCTCGCCGAGCAACTCGCCGGCGAGCACCCGAAGCTGGTCGTCGCCACCATGACAAGGGCTGCCCGCCCGGGCAAGGTGTTCCTCGACTGGAGCCAGAACAATCCGGCAAAGACCACCGTCGCGGCGTACTCCCTGCGCGGCAACGAGACCCCGACCGTCTCCACGCCGCTCACCTGGGACGAGGTCGACGGCTGCCGCCGGGCGGCCGATCTGACGTTCAGTCCGGACGAGGTCCTGGACCGGGTGGAGAGCCTCGGCGACCTCTTCGCCGACCTCGGCTCGGCCCCCCAGCGCCTCCCCTGATCAGGGGTGACGGATCTGGGCAGATCCGCCCGGACTGTCGCGTTCTGCGTACCCACCCGCCCGGTTCGGAGTTAGTGTCGTTCGGAGAACCGCAACGTCAGGGATCCGATCAGCCACGATCTCATCCGCAAGAACGGAGGCGCGCACCATGACCGACGTCGAGGTCCCGTTCGAAGACGCAATCGAAGTCGAGGACGACGAGGCAACCGAGACTCCGCTCGATCACGAGGGCGAGGAACTCGACCTCGAAGCTCCCGAGGCCGATGCGGCCGACCAGCACCACGAGGTTGCTCTCGACGACGAGGACTACCGCTGACACCTCGCGGACCGAAGTGTCTGCCCAAAGCGCCGGTATGATCACCGACCGTTGACCTCAGCCGCCGGGGGAGCCGACGTCAGGTCGGCAGAGGAGGAGTCGAAGTGACGATGTCGGACATTCGCCCCCGGGGTGGCAGGCTCCCCCGCCAGGCACGTCGCGCCCAGCTTCTCGACGCAGCCCAGCAGGTCTTCGTCGCCGCCGGCTACCACGCCGCCGCCATGGACGACATCGCCGAGCGGGCCGGCGTCAGCAAACCCGTGCTCTACCAGCACTTTCCGGGCAAGCTGGAGCTTTACCTCGCGCTCCTGGACGCCTCCTGCGACGCACTCGTCGACGCCGTACGCACCGCCTTGGCCTCCACCCAGGACAACCAGGAACGCGTCGCGGCGACGATGGACGCCTATCTCGACTTCGTGGGCAACGACGGCGGTGCGTTCCGGCTGGTGTTCGAGTCCGACCTCACCAGCGAACCGGCCGTCCGTGAACGCGTCGACAAGGTGAGCCGCGCCTGTGCCGAGGCGATTTCGGCGGTCATCTCCGAAGACACCGGCCTCCCACGGGAGGAGGCCATGCTCCTCGCTGCCGGAATGGCCGGGCTCGCGCAGGTCACAGCCCGCTACTGGGTGTCGGCCGGCGGCACCATCGACCGTGACGAGGCCGCGAAGCTCCTCACCACGCTCGCCTGGCGCGGTATCCGCGGCTTCCCCCGCGCCGACTGACCGACGCCACGAACCTCACCCGCAAACCGTCGGCTAGCCTCGACTGTGCCGGCGCGGATTGCCGCAGTTTCCTGCGGTGCGCGATCCGAACGAAGTGCACGAAACGAAGAGAAGGTGGGCCGTGGAGGTCAAGATCGGCGTCCAGCACGCTCCGCGAGAGATCGTGCTCGAGAGCAACCAGGGTCCTGACGAAATCGAGGCCGCCCTGAGCAAGGCGCTCGAAAGCGACGACGGCCTGTTCAGCCTGGCCGACGAGCGTGGTCGCCGGGTCCTGGTACCCGCTGAGCGGATCGCCTACGTCGAGCTCGGGGCCCAGGAAGAGCGGCGGGTCGGCTTCGGCGCCATGTGACCCACAGGTCCGGCCCGGCGCAGGATCCGTCGTTGTCACAGCGGTTGTCACAGCATGGGTGACTGACGCCTTGCTGCGTACCTTCGCCCAGATGTCCCGCACCCCCCGCGGCCCGCTGGCGCACGGCGGATACCTCGCGTACCCCTCACCAGAACGGGACTTCCGGCACCACCGGGGGCACCACGGGCGGGAGTACGGTGAGTCACAAAGAGAGGGGGGCCATATGAGCATCATCGGCGTCATCATTGCCGGAATCATCATCGGCCTCTTGGGCAAGTGGATTGCTCCGAGCAACCGCGACAACATTCCGCTGTGGCTGACCGTGATCTGCGGTGTCGCGGGGGTGTTGGTCGGCTACTGGCTGGCCACGGTCTTCGGAGTCGCAGCCACGTCAGGAATCGACTGGCTCCGCTGGCTCATCAGCGTCGTCGTGGCTGTGATCTTCGTTGCCATCGCGTCTTCGGTCATGGCCCGTCGCGGGAGCAAGATCTCGCACTAGAGGCGCACCAGAGGACAGACAGTCAGGACTGCAGGCCCAGGGTGGCCATCCGGTGTGCGTGCTGCTCGGTGAGGCGGGCGAACATCCGGCCGATGGCGGCGAGGTCCATCCCGGGGCGGTCGACGCCGCCGACGAGCAGGGCCACGAGTGCGTCCCGCTCGGCGGCGACGCGTTGTGCCTGGGAGAGCGCTTCGCCGACGAGTCTGCGTCCCCAGAGCGCGAGCCGGCCACCGACGCGAGGGTCGTCGGCAATGGCCTTGCGTACCCGATCAACCACGAAGGTGACGTGCCCGGAGTTCTCGAGCACCTCCAGCACGAGGGCTCTGGTGTCGGCGTCGACGAAGGCCGCGACCTCGCGGTAGAAGTCCGTGGCGATCCCGTCGCCGACGTACGCCTTCACCAGTCCTTCCAGCCAGTCGGCCGGTGCGGTGTGCCGGTGGAACTCGTCGAGGGCCGCGCGGAAGGGTTCCATCGCCGACACGGGCTCGACCCCGAGTTCCTGGAGCCGGTCGCGGAGCCGCTCGAAGTGGTGGAACTCGGTCACCGCGAGCGCACCGAGGGCCGCCTTGTCGCCCAGCGTCGGCGCCATCGTGGCATCGTCGGCGAGCCGCTCGAATCCGGTGAGTTCGCCATAGGCGAGTACGCCCAGGAGGTCGATCACCGCCGGCCGGTAGACCGGATCCTCCTGGGCCGCCACCCCACCGCTCGCCCCTGCTCCCCCGGCTGGCGCGTCCCTACGGCTGGCCTCGCTGTCCTTCGCGCTCATGGGGCATGAGCTTAAGGGGTCACACGGGACGGAGTACGCGGTGCGACGACGCCTGCCAGGCCCCCGGGATCCGGCGGCGGTTAGACTCCGTGGCGAGGGCTTCCCGTGATCCGGGCATCCGGCGGGCGATTGCCGCTCCGGCCGCCCGAGGGCGGGCCCGATTCCGACACGCCACGGCGTACGAACAAGAGGCGAAAAGCTCTGACGACTTTCAAAGAACTTGGCGCGCTCCCCGACATCGTCGACGCGCTCGATCGCGTCGGGATCACGGAGCCGTTCCCCATCCAGGAGATGGCGATTCCGATCGCGCTCACTGGTGCTGACCTGATCGCGCAGGCGCGAACCGGCACCGGCAAGACGCTCGCATTCGGCGTGCCCCTACTGCAGCGCATCGTCAGCCCGCGGGACCGCGACTACGAGGACCTGGACGCCCCCGGCAAGCCGCAGGCGCTGGTCGTGGCACCGACGCGGGAGCTGGCGCTCCAGGTGACGGCCGACCTCACGGCTGCCGGCTCGATCCGAGGAGCGAGGGTTCTGACGGTTTATGGCGGGGTGGCCTACGAACCACAGCTCGACATGCTGAAGTCCGGCGTCGACGTCGTGGTCGGAACCCCTGGCCGGCTGCTCGACCTCGCCGACCGCCGGGCACTCGTCCTTTCCCATGTGAAGGTGCTGGTCCTCGACGAGGCCGACCGGATGCTCGACCTGGGCTTCCTGCCCGATGTCGAACGCCTGATCAAGATGACTCACGAGCTGCGCCAGACGATGCTGTTCTCGGCGACGATGCCGGGCGACGTGGTGCAGCTGGCCCGGCGGCACATGCGGCACCCGGTCAACGTGCGCGCGGAGTCCGCCGACGAGAGTCAGGTGGTGCCCGCGACGGCGCAGTTCGTCTACCGCTGCCATGATCTCGACAAGGCCGAGATCCTGGCGCGACTCCTCCAGGCGGAGAGCCGCGGCCGGGTGATGATCTTCTGCACCACCAAGCGTGGCGCGCAGAAAGTCGCCGACGACCTCGCTGACCGTGGCTTCGTTGCGGCCGCGATCCATGGTGACCTCGGCCAGATCGCCCGGGAACGGGCGCTGGAGCGGTTCCGCTCGGGCAAGGTCGACGTCCTGGTGGCCACCGACGTCGCGGCCCGCGGGATCGACGTCGAGGGGGTCACCCACGTCGTCAACCACACGTGTCCCGACGACGAGAAGACCTATGTCCACCGAATCGGGCGTACGGGCCGAGCGAGGGCATCCGGCATTGCCGTGACGTTCGTCGACTGGCAGGACCTTGCTCGGTGGAAGGTCATCAACGCCACGCTCGGTCTCCCGTTCGAGGCGCCGGTGGAGACGTACTCCACCTCCGAGCACCTCTTCCACGACCTGGGCATCCCGAAGGACGCGACCGGCCGGGTAGGCGAGCCCCGCGGCCCCAGCCGCGACAAGGTCAGCCGCGACAGGGCCGGCAGGGACAAGGGCGAACGTGACCGGCAGGACGGGCCGGCGGGCCGGCGACGCTCGCGCGGGCGGCGCGGCGAGGCTACTTCTGACCGGACGACCACCAGGGACGACAATCGGGAACAGGACGGCCGTGAGGGCCGGTCCAGCCGGGGCCGCCGGCGCCGCCGACTCCGTTCGGGCGTCGTCGTCGCGGAGAAGGATGCGGGACCCTCCGACCCCGCGGACGGCACCGAGGCAGCGGCCGGACCTACTGGTTCTCGGGGCAATGCCGACACCGACATCGCGAAGGACCGGGACCATGCGCCCGGCACCGCCGCGACCGGTGGGCACCATGCGACCGGCACCACGGCACCGTCGGGAACATCGACAGACACGGTGACCGACGCGCGGCAGCCCGCCGCTCCGGCCTCGTCATCGTCGACCGGAGAAGGCGGGGGCACCTCTCGCACCGCGCGGCGCCGGAGGTTCCGACTGCGGCGCCGACGTACCTCTTCTGATGCGGCGGGGGACGCTGAAGGCGCAGAGGGCGCTGGACACGGCGAGAAAGCGTCCGGCTGAGCCAGCCCGTTCTCCGGCGATGCGACCCTCATGATCGGTACGTCATGAGCATGCCCTGACAAGTGACGTCGTGTGCCGCTCCAACCTCATGTTCCGCACCGATGGCGGTGCCGAAGCTCAAGGCCTACGCGCAGGTTGATGCGGTCCGGCCGCCGCTCACGCCAGGACGACGACGGGAGTCCCCGTCGGCGCGAAGTCCCACAGGGCCTTGGCGTCGGGTCGTGCCTGGCGTACGCATCCATCGGACAGTGACTGCCCGAGTTGACGAAGGGTCTGTACCGGCTCGCCGGTCGCGATGCTGATCGGGATGTCATGAAACCCGATCGCCGCGTTCTCTCCGAAGGTGAACGTCACCATGTATTCCATCCGCTCGGTGCCGTGATAGCTGGTCGTGTTGCGGCGCTTGCGGATGACTTCGTACCTGCCGGGCCTGACCTGACCGTACTTCGTCCCTGACACGAGATAGCTGCGTAGGACGGTGTCGTCTCCCTTGACCAGCCAGACCCGGTTGGCCTTCAGGGCATAGACGACACGGGTGCCGGTACCGCTGCCGACGGGGAGGGCGTCTGGCCGTGGCGTCGTGGGTGCCGGTGAAGCTGTCCATGCCTTCGCTGTAGGACTCGTCCCGCTATGCGGTGTCGGGTCCGGGGCCTTTCGGAGGGGACCGCCTGCCCGATCCGCCAGATCGCGCTGACGGTCCTGCACGGTGTCGGCGGCGGGCTGCACGATGGTCGTGCCGACCGGGATGAGACCGGTCGCGCCGAGCAGAGCGACCGTGAGGGTGAGGACCGAGAGGCCCGCCGAGAGGATTCGGCGGTGTCCCAGCCGGCGTGACCGGCGGGCGGCGTGCCTCATCGACGATCCTCCTCACGCTGCGTGCGAGCAGTCCAGCCGTGAGCTATCAACAGGCTAGGTCCGACGACCCCAGTGCGGGCCGCCCCCATCGTATTGGGGTAAATGACCAGCTTTCGACCCTGGGCCATCCGCACTGGCTTCGACGGGACCTGGCTTCGACTGCTGGGGATCACAGCGTAGTGGTACCTCCACTCGAGATCGATCGGGACCGCGCTGGGACGAGGACTGCGGGATCGAACCGACCGTCGCGTTGCATGCGGATACGCGGACCGCTGTTGCACCATCCGAGCAGCTACACCTGGAGGAGCCTCCCATGGGTGTGTCACGCGTACGCACAGTCCAACAGTTCCAAAACGGAACCCCGTGGCGCCCTGCATGTCACCGGTTCTGTCGGCGCCTTGTGCCACTGTTGTCGGGTGAACCGGACAGATCGTCTCCACGCCCTGACCGAGGAGCTGCGCCGCGCCGGGCCGAGAGGGTGCAGTTCGCAGCATCTCGCCGAGCGGTTCGCGGTGAGCGTCAGCACCATCAAGCGCGACGTCACCGCCATCCAGCAGGCAGGCACTCCGATCAGGGCACGAAACGGGCCCAGCGGTGGTTACGTCCTCGAGGCCGAGGACACGCTGCCTCCGGTGCAATTCACTCATGCACAGGCGATGGCGGTTGCCGCGGCGCTCGCGGCCAACTCCGAAGCCCTGATCGCCCCCGACGGTGCCGCCGCACTCAAGAAGATCGCCGCCGTGTTGGACATGGAGTCGCGCCACGAGGTGGTGAAACTACTCGGCCGGACGCAGCGCCCCGCCACCGAGTCCGCACCCGCACCACGTGTCATCGACGAGGCTCTGCGCCAGCAGCGCGTCGTGGTCCTGGACTACGTCGACGCGAAGGGCGAGTCGACCCGGCGCCGCGTCGAACCCCTGGAGCTGACGCACACCGGTGACCACTGGTACCTCGTCGGATGGTGCCTGCGTCGCGACGCCGTGCGGTGGTTCCGACTGGATCGGGTCCGTTCCGCGCACCTGACTCCGGATCCGGTCGTCGGCCGGGATCTGCCCGCGATTGGCGCTCCACCGCCAGACGCGGGTCCCGTCGGCGTGGTCATCAACCTGGATACAGCGCGCCGTAGGCGATGAAGCCGCACGCCCACGCAGCCAGCAGATAGAGCCATCCCCGCAGTGCACGGTCCTTCTGCCACGCGAGAACGCTCAGCACCACGATGGGTATCAGCAACGCGGTCGCCGCCGGCAGGCGTCCGTCGTATTGACCGAACACCCAGAGCATGGCGAGCGCCGTGAACGCGATGGTCAGCCCACCGAGCAGCTTGCGCGGCTCTGCCAGCAGGCGAAGCAGATCCATGGTTCCTACCGTAAGCGGCAAAGCCCTACCCGGCGAGCCGTTGCAGACCCCGTCAACCCACGGCCGTGTCGAGACCGTCCCACGGCCGGTTGCTCGGGTATGCCGAACGTCCCTCGGGACAGTGGGCTGAGAAGTCGCACCATGCGCACTGCGGCCCTGGCGCCGGCGGAAAGGTTCGCTCACACTCGGCCGGCGAAAGCCCTTGTGCGTAAGCGGCTTCGGCTTCGGCCGCTTCGGCCCCGATCCCGTCGGCCCGAGCGATGTGGCGGGTGAGCGACTCGGCGCTGTGCTCCCACCACACGACAGTGCCGGTCGGGAGATGATGCAGCTCGACGCGCCGGCAGCGGCGGTGGAGGGTGCGTGCAGTAGCGGCGGCGTAGACGGCGAGCGCGAGTGAACTCCGCGCGTCGGCCGTAGTGAGGCTGCGGCGACCGGTCTTGTAGTCGACGACGACGAGCTCGACCTCTCCGGGACCGCCGGGCGGTTCGCCAGCAGTGTCGCCTTGGTCGCCAGCAGTGTCGCCTTGGCCGCCGGCAGCGTCGCCCTGGTCGCCGGCAGTGTCGCCTTGGTCGCCGGGTTTGCTACTCACCGGGCGGGCGTCCACGCGGTCGATCCTGCCGGACAGCGCCAGGGACGGCGTGGTCACGGCAACCGTGCGTTCGACCCCGATCGGCTCGTCGCACGGGTCCAGGCCGGTGACATAGTGCTCCACCATCCGGCGGGCGTAGTCGCACCAACGGTCGCTCTGTGCCGAGTCTCGGAAGCCCTCGTCGATCCAGACCCGTTGCAGGATCTGGCCCGCAGCATCGGGGGTACGTCCATGCACCGGCAGCCGCCACCAGGAGGCCAACGCGGTGTGGACGCTTGCACCCACACTGTTGTGCGCCCACGGCGGACCCTTCGGCGGGGTGGGTCGCTCCAGGTAGGTGAAGCGGTAACGCCGCGGACAGTCCAGCCAACCGAGCAACCTGGTCGGCGTCGCTCGGAAGAGCCGGCGCGGCATGGCCTCGAAGCCCAACTGCTGTTGTGGTGCCCCCATGCCGGCCATCCTGCCAACGACCACCCACAACCCGTCCTCGCCCCCTCGCAGAGGCGATCTCGCTCCCGAGTGAGGGGCACCGTTCGCCAACCGTGCCCTGCGTGAGGGGTACCCTGCACCAACAGGTTGGGATGAGGGTGCCGCCCCCCACGCGACACATGCGACACACGCGACGAGGGCGGTGACAGGTGGGACAGGAGTGGGACGTCACGGCAGGTAGGGCTGCGGAACCACCCGTTCCGACCGCTCGGCGTTGACCCGCGCCCGGTCGAGCAGGCGCAGGAACTCACCCTCGCTGGTGGTGCAGCTGCCCAGTTCGTGGCCGTCCTTGCCGGTCCCGTGATGGTCGCTGGACCCGGTGACCACGAGGTCGAGGTCGCCCGCGAGCCCGCGCAAGGCCCTGCGTACGGCCTCGTCGTGGTCGTGATGGTCCACCTCGACACCGGCCAGGCCCGCGTCGGCGAGGGAGGCGATCACATCGTCGCTCAGCACCTTGCGGCTGGCCCGCCCGCGCGGATGCGCCAGCACGGGTGCTCCGCCGGCCGCGATGATCCGGGTGACCACGTCGGTCGGTTCCGGTGCGTACCTCGTGATGTATGCCGGCTTTCCCTCGCTCAGCCAGCGGTCGAACGCCTCCCGCCGATTCGCGACATGACCAGCCGCCACCAACGCGTCGGCCACGTGTGGCCGTCCGAGCGACGTCGCGTCCCGCGACTGGGCGGCCACGTCGGCGACGTCGAGTACGACCCCCACGGCACGCAGGCGTTCGAGGATCAGCGGAACCCGGGCGTTGCGCCCTTCGCGGACGCGTTCCAGCATGGCCTGCAGTTCCGGCTCGCCCGGATCGGGTAGGTACGCCAGCATGTGCACACTCGTGGCGGCCAGGCGGCACGACACCTCGGCACCCACGACGAGCCCGATCCGGAGGCGTTCGGCCTCCGCGCGCGCCTCGTCCCACCCGGCGAACGTGTCGTGATCGGTCAGCGCCAGGACATCGATCCCGGCCGCCGCCGCGTGGTCGACGAGGACGCCCGGCGAATCGGTACCGTCCGAGCAGCGTGAGTGCGTGTGCAGGTCGATGCGCACCGAGGGCTCCCGAGTGGCGTGCGAACAATCTGGCACACCTTAGGGCGTACCCGCCCAGGGATTCAGGAGCCGCCGAGGCGAGGCGTCAGCGCGCCGTAAGGAAGCAGATCGACCTCGCGCCCCAAGGTGCCCATGTCCGCGAGGCTGAACGGTTCGAGCAGCAGCGCCCCGGCGGTCTCGGGGTGGAAGACCAGCCACAACCAGAAGCCCTCCGCCTCACCCGCGTAGACAGCGCGATCAGCGGGTCCGCGGACGAACCACAGCGGCGTCGGCCGGCCGCCGGCCTGGACCTTCGCCTGCGGAGCGCCGTCACCGAACGCGTCACCCGGGTCCGCACCCGACAGTCCGGCATAGCTCGCGCCCAACCCGATGCCCATCTCCTCGGCCACCAGCAGCAGCTCCCCGGGCCCGCCGAGCGGGTTCGGCCCGCTGCACGCGACGACCGTGGCGCGGACGCCTTCGACCTCGCTGCCGGCGTGGCCGACGCCGGTGATGACCCATCCGTGGGGAATCGGCCACGGCAACCAGATCGGGAGCCGCGACCGCGAGGCCAACCAGCGTACGAAAGCCGCCGACGGTTGACTGAACGGACGCAACGGGGGTACCGGTCCGTGCGCCCCGCAGTTCCAGTTCGTGTCCCACGGCGACGGGGCGCGCAAGGATCCTTGACATCTCGGGCAAACTGGATCGCCCTTCATGCGTACGACGTTCCTCCCTGAGACGGCGCAGGTCAAGGGTGGACGCCGCAAGGTGTACAGATCACGTACAGATCCGGTCCTCACAGGCCTTGATCGCCGGCACGGTACGCATGCCACGATGGCCCGCATGCTTTCGAGTCGCCGCTCGTTCCTCACCGCCGGCGCCGGGTTCCTCGCGGCCGGCACCGCCGGTGTCGGGCTCGTCGAGGCCCGCATGCTCCCCGGCCGCGTCTACCTCCACACCGCGCTGGGACTCACCGGCGAGGACGGCGTCATCCCCCATGTCAGACCAGGTCCCCGGGTCGACAAGGAGTACGCCTCCCGCGCGTGCAAGGGCGACCTGGTGCGATGGTCGGTTGCGTACCCTCCCGGCGTACCCACCGACGCCCGGCTCCCCGTCGTCCTCGCCCTGCACGGCCGGGGTGGTGACCACCGGTTCGCGTTCGACGAACTCGGCCTCGACCGGTACCTCGCGGCCGCGGTCGCCGCGTGGCCCACGCCCTTCGTCGTCGTCTCGGTCGACGGCGGACCGGACAGCTTCTGGCATCGTCGCCGCGACGGCCGCGATTCGCAGGCGATGATCCTCACCGAACTCCTCCCCCAGCTTGCCGCCCGCGGCCTGCGTACCGAACGCATCGGCCTGATCGGCTGGTCGATGGGCGGCTACGGTGCCCTGCTCCTGGCCGAGCAGCACCCCGACCGGATCGCGACGGTCGTGGTGTCGAGTCCGGCGTTGTGGCAGGACTACGCCGAGGTGCCCGAAGGTGCGTTCGACGGCGAGACCGACTTCCGGGCCCATGACGTCTTCGCCGACCCGTCGGCGTTCGAGGACATCCGGATCCGGGTCGACTGCGGGCGCGACGATCCGTTCGTCGACGCGACGCAGGCGTTCGTCGACAGCCTGCCGACGCGGCCGGCGGGCGGGTTCCAGCCGGGGGCGCACACGGCCGGCTACTGGCGGCGGATGGTGCCTGAGCAGTTCGAGTTCCTCGCCTGGAACTTCTGACGGTTGCCGCGAGCGTGCACCTCCCCGGACCACCCGGGTGGTGGGCCGGCGGAGGTTCAGAGCGTCGGTGGCGTACTGCACACTGGGGCGCGTGCGGGCGAGCCGACTGATCTCCGTCGTCCTGCTGCTCCAGGCCAGGGGCCGGATGACGGCGGATGAGCTGGCGAAAACCCTCGAAGTGTCCGTACGCACGATCTACCGCGACGTCGAGTCATTGAACGCCGCCGGTATCCCCCTGGTCGGCGAGCCCGGCAACGACGGCGGCTACCGCCTCCTCGACGGCTACCGCACCCGGCTGACCGGGCTCACGGCCGACGAGGCCGAGTCCCTGTTCCTCACCGGCGTGCCGGCCGCGGCGGCCGCACTGGGCCTCAGCGAGGTCGCGACCGCGACCCAACGCAAGCTGCTCGCGGCGATCCCGCAGACCGCTCGAGAACGTGCCGAGCACGCCCGGCAGCGGGTTCATGTCGACCTGGAGCCCTGGGGCCAGGAGGCGCTGGCCGAACCGCTTCTTCCCGAACTGCACCAGGCGATCTGGGCCGACCGGCTGATCCTCGTGCGATACGGCACGACCACATCGGCCGTCGAACTGGCGCCACTAGGCCTGGTCTGCAAGGGCACCCCCTGGTATCTGCTGGCTCTCCGTGGCACCGCCATCCGGACCTACCGCGTGTCCCGCCTGCACAGCCTCAGCGTGACCGAGAAGCGCTTCGTCCGTCCTGCCGACTTCGACCTTGTGCGGCACTGGCAGGACGCGGTGGCGGCGTACGCCGAGACGTTCGGCCGCATGGTGGTGAAGCTCCGCCTCCGCGGCAACGCACTCCTTCGGGCCCAGTGGGTGCAGGCCCGGTCCCGCACCATCGCCGAGCCCGACACCGAGGGCTGGTCCGACGTCGTTCTGGTGGTGGAAGATCCCGACAACGCCCTCGACGTGATCCGTACCCTCGGCAATGACGTCATCGTCGTCGAACCAGCCGCGCTACGCACGGACGCGGTCGCGATGGCACAGACATTCGTCGCCGCCAACACCTAGGGGGTGTCTGATGGATAACGATCGGCTCGCGGCGGGTCAGGCGTTCCAGCTGAGGATGGCGGGAGTGTCGCGTTCCCAGCCGAGCACGCTCACAGTCGTGGTGTCGAGGACCAGGTGGGCGCCGGCCTCAGCGGACTGACCGATCCAGCGGGCTCCCAAGACCCGCAGGAGGTGGCCGTGCGCGAAGAGTAGGGCGCGCTCGCCGGCTTCCGTGCGTACCCGGTCGATGATCCGGTCCACCCGCTCGGCCACCTCCAGCGCCTTCTCCCCACCTGGCACCGGATGGGTCCAGATGGTCCAGCCAGGGCTGTCCCGCTGAATCTGCGCGGTGGTCAGGCCTTCGTACTCGCCGTACCTCCACTCGTGGGCGTCGGCATCGACCTCAGCACGGTCCCCGAAACCGGCCAGCCGGGCCGTGTCGCGGGCGCGTAGGAGCGGGCTGGTGAGGACCAGGTCGAACGACGTACCGGCCAACCGGGTCCGAAGCTCCCGTGCCGCGCGTTCGCCTTCGGCGGTGAGGGGCAGGTCGGTAACGCTGGTGTGCTTGCGCGTACGACTCCATTCGGTCTCGCCATGCCTGGCGACCCACAGGTCGGGCTGGCCGCGGGTCATCCGGCGCTCGCGGTGCGTACGGCTGGCTCCTTCGTCACAGGGTGCCTGTGTGCAAGGCCAGCTTGGCGAGAAGGTTGCGCGCTTCCTCCGCCTTCTGCGGTTGGCACAGGAGGTCGTAGGTCGACGCGACCACCTGCGTACGTGAGGTGAAGTCGCGGTGGCCGCCCGTCGCGCGGTAGCCGACCCAGCCGAAGATGACGCCGAAGATCGCGCCGATCACGACTCCGGTGATCACAAGGACGAGCGCACTGCCCCCGCTCCTGGCGAACAGGCTTATCAGGATGCCGACGAAGAGCCCCCACCACGCGCCGGCGCCGGCGCCGACGGCGATGGCGCGGCCCTGAGTGAGACGGCCCGTCACCCGCTCGACCAACCGCAGGTCGCTGCCCACGATCGTGACGTTCTCGACCGGGAACTTGTTGTCCGACAGGTAGTCGACCGCGCGTTGCGCGTCCGCGTAGTTGGGGTACGACCCGACCTTGAGGCCGCTGGGCGGCTCGGGAAGCGGAGCAGCCATCGTGGACACCTTCCTCTCGAAGGTCTCACCGGTCCGCGGGCCGTCTTTGCCCGTACGCGCAAGATCGACCAGTCGCGGTTCGTCGTCGGCAGCTGAAGTGTTCTCCTTCGAGGATGCCCCACCTGTTGCGGGCGATGCGCAAGATCGGCGGTTTTGCCGCTGGTAAACTGGGGGCGGTTCGCGTCGTCTTGTCGTGACATCTCACGGTTGTGATGACTCTCGAAACCAATCATCAGGCAAGGTTGGCAATTCCCCACGATGCACGGTGAATTCGCCACGTGTCGTGGGGAATGATCACCCAAGCGTGATCATTCCGGCCAAACCGCGGTCGCGGCTGGCTTTGCCCTTGCGAGGGCCCGGCGTCGAGGAGGTGGTCGCAGGTGAAACCTGCTTATCCCTGCAGTACCAGCGTCCTCCGACGCCGATCTGAGCTCGCGCGCTAGCAGGCGGTCGACGCCCTGACATCCGCGCGAGGCTGACCGCCGACACGAGCCCGGTTCGATCTCGTCTGGTCCAGAGCGGCCTCGGAGGACCTCCGCCGCCCACCTTCGCATCGTGGGCGCCTTCATTGCCGTTTCCGCCGACGAGGAGGTCAGTCGACCATGGCAGCATCGAGCACATCTGTCCGTCCTGGGAGAAACGCCGTGCTCGCAGGGCGCCGCGCCCGCGCGATGATGCGTGCGATCCGCCGCCGATCCCTGCCCGACCGGCTCGTCGTACCGTCCGCTGACGCAGGGGCGACGACGACCAGTCCCGAACAGGCGATCGTCGACTGGGCGTTCTACCGCGACGGCAAGCGCCAGGACGACGTCACGTCGTACGCCGAGGGGGTACGCCGGGCACGGCAGGGTGGCGGCTTCGTCTGGATCGGTCTCTTCGAGCCGACCGAGAGCCAGCTGGCCGGCCTCGCCGACGAGTTCGACCTGCATCCCCTGGCGGTCGAGGATGCGGTGACCGCGCACCAGCGACCGAAGCTCGAACGCTACGACGACTCCCTGTTCGCGGTGTTCAAGACCGTGCGCTACGCACCACAGGGCCAGGTCGCCACGTCTGGCGAACTGGTGGAGACCGGTGAGGTGATGGCGTTCGTCGGTGCGGAGTTCGTGGTGACGGTCCGACACGGTGACCACAGTGAGCTGGGGCAGGTACGCCGCCAACTCCAGGACAACCCCGAGCACCTGGCGCACGGTCCGTCCACTGTGCTCCACGCCGTGGCCGACCGGGTGGTCGACGACTACCTGGCGGCGGTCGACCGGTTGCAGGACGACATCGACGAGCTGGAGATCTCGGTCTTCTCGGCGCGTGGCGCCCGTGACGTCGGCCGGGTCTACCAGCTCAAGCGGCAGGTCCTCGAGCTCAAGCGGGCTGTCGCGCCGTTGACGGTACCGTTGCGCCACCTTGCCGAGCGGCCGCTGCGGTTGGTGGCGCCGGACATCAGGGAGTACTTCCGCGACGTCGAGGACCACCTCACCCGGGTCCGCGAGCAGGTCGCCGCCTTCGACGAGTTGTTGACGTCGATCCTGCAGGCGAGCCTCGCTCAACTCACGGTCGCAGAGAACGAGGACATGCGGAAGATCTCGGCGTGGGTGGCGATCCTGGCGGTGCCGACCATGATCGCGGGGATCTACGGCATGAACTTCACCCACCTACCAGGGGCCGATTCGCGGTTCGGCTATCCGGCGGTCCTGCTGGTGACGCTCGTCATCTGTGTGACGTTGCACCGCTACTTCAAGCGCAACGGCTGGCTCTGAAGCCCTCGGGTCCGGCTGCCCGACGCTATCGCTCGGCCGTTTCATGATCAGGTGTCACGAATGGCTGGTTGCCGAGCCGAGAAGCTGCCATTCGTGACGCATGATCACGGCCGCGGCGTCGCCCAGCTGTCTTGACATCGAATGACCTCGCCCGAATACTCGATGCAGAGTATTCGGTGCAACAAGGGCGATGAACCGGTCGGCCACCTCCACGGCCCACCGCGCGCCGCGACTGACCCACCACCGCACCGGCACGGCCCGAGGACCGGGCTCGAGGCAAGGAGGACCGGATGACGAGGCGCAAGGTGTCCAACCCCCTCGCCCTCGCCGTGCTGTCCCTGCTGCTCGAGCGCCCCATGCATCCGTACGAGATGTCGCGCACGCTCCGGGAACGCAACAAGGAAGGCAGCATCAAGCTCAACTACGGCTCGCTCTACTCGGTCGTCGACAAACTGGTGGCCCATGGCCTGATCGAGCCGCAGAAGACGGTCCGCGACGGCCGACGGCCCGAACGCACGGTCTACGGCGCGACCAGCGCCGGCCGGGCCGAGTTCGAGGACTGGCTGGCCGAGCTCCTGGCCATTCCCGTGAAGGAGTTCTCACAGTTCGAGGCCGGCCTCTCCCTTCTCCCGGGCCTCCCGCCCGAAGAGGTGGTCGACCTGCTCGACCAGCGCTGCGTCCAGCTCGAGCACTCCCTCGCTTCCTCCGAGGCCATCCTGAAGGCCAGCGCACCGTCGCTGCCGCGCTTGTTCTGGATCGAGTGGGACTACGTGCGCACCCATCTCGAGACCGACCTGCACTGGACCAGGAAGCTCGTCGGCGAGATCCGCGACGGTTCGTTCGACGGCCTCGCAGATTGGCGTGCGTTCCACACCGACGACACCTCGCCCGACCTCGCCGATCCGGCCCGCGACGTACCGGCCGACGACACACGAGGCAGTGACACACGGGGTGGGGGCGGTGCAGACAAGGACACGACCGCCGACGTCCCGCAACGGAAGGCCTCCGGCCGGAAAGGGAGGCTCAAGAGCGTCTGAGACCAGAGCAGCGCCAACACACGAAGGCCCTGACGCAGGTGCGGCAACACCTGGGCCAGGGCCGAGATCTCCACATCGTTCCGGTCCGTACGAACGAACCCTCGCGACCCGAAGACCGCACTTCCCACCTTAGGCCGTGTCTCACGTGCCCAGCCGCGAGGACCGCTCGCCGGACCGGACCGTCCCAGTAGGTAGTCCCATGGGAGGTTCACCGCCGCATGTCCAGCACGACCACCACCACGTCCCCGCCCGGCGGGGCGCCGCCGAGCCGAGACGGCTTCGCCATCGAGGCCCGCGACCTGTCCAAGACCTACGCCGGAAAGGTTCGCGCTCTGACCGGCCTGAGCGTCTCGGTCGGAGCCGGCACGGTCTTCGCGCTGCTCGGCCCGAACGGCGCCGGCAAGTCGACGACCGTCAAGATCCTCACCACGCTGACCCGACCGGACGCCGGAACCGCCACAGTCGCCGGTCACGACGTGCTTCGGCACCCCGACGCCGTACGCCGGTCGATCGGCTACGTCTCGCAGAAGCCGCAGTTCGATCCCGAGGCGACAGGGAGCGAGAACCTCTACCTGCAGGGGCGGTTGTACGGCGTACCACGCAAACAGCTCAGAACCCTGGCTCGTGCCCTTCTGGAACGGTTCGGGCTCGGTGACGCCGCACATCGGCCGGCGCGTACGTACTCAGGTGGGATGCAACGCAAGCTTGACGTCGCGCTCGCCCTCGTCCATACACCGAAGGTTCTGTTCCTCGACGAGCCGACGACCGGACTCGACCCGCACGCGCGCGCCGACATGTGGCAGGAGATCAGCCGATTGGCGAGCGACGACGGACTGACCATTCTGCTGACAACGCACTACCTGGACGAGGCCGACCAGCTCGCCCACGAGGTGGCGATCGTGGACCGCGGTGCGATCGTGGCCCAGGACAGCCCCGAACGACTGAAGAGTGAGCTGCGCGGCGACGCGATCCTCGTTGAGTTTGCGCAACCCGCGGTTGACAGCGAGATCGCCGCCGCCCTCGGCCGCCTCGACGGCATCCGCGAGATCAGCGTGGACGGTGCCAGCGTCCGCGCGCGGGCCGATCAAGGGGCACGGGCAGTGCCCGCCGTCCTCGCCACCCTCGAAGCGACCGGGGTCGGCGTCGCGTCGGTCACGGTCGCCCGACCGTCGCTCGACGACGTGTACCTGAGGTACGCAGGACGGCGGTTCGACGAGCGGGACGGCCAGCTGAGCAACGGATCCGCCACGCACCACACCGAGGAGGTCGGCCGATGAGTGTCCCGATGGCTGCCACGTTCGTCCAGGCTGGAAACCTCACCCTTCGGGAGATCCGGGCACTGCTGCGGCAGCCGCTGTACATCGCGGTGGCGCTGATCCAGCCCCTTGTGTGGCTGCTGCTGTTCGGCCAACTCTTCAAGCGGGTCGTGGAGATTCCAGGATTCGCCGGCGGTTCGTACATCACCTTCATGACGCCCGGGATCGTCGTCATGACGGCGCTTTTCACCAGTGCGTGGACGGGCATGGGCCTGATCGACGACATGGAACGCGGGGTCATGAACCGGTTCCTCGTCTCGCCGACCAGCAGGGGCGCGATCCTCGCCGGCAAGATGGCCCATCTCGCGGCCAGCCTTGCGATCCAGGTGCTCATCGTCGTCGGCATCGGCCTGGCGATGGGTGCGCGCTACCCGGGTGGGGTGGCCGGCGTGCTCGTGACCGTCTGCGTCGCGGTGTTGCTCGCCGTGGGCTTCGGTTCGTTCTCCAGCGCGGTCGCGTTGCTCGTACGCCGGCGCGAGTCGCTCATCGCGGCGTCGCAGTTCCTGGTGCTGCCGATGTCATTCCTGTCCTCGACGCTGATGGCGAAGGAGATCGCGCCGGAGTGGATCCAGCGGGCGGCCACCTTCAATCCCGTCGACTGGGCGGCCACAGCCAGTCGTGGGGCGTTGTCGGCCGATCCGGAGTGGGGTGCCGTGCTACTGCACTGTGGGTACCTGGCGGTGTTCGCGGGAGCGCTCGGATTCCTTGCCACGCGGGCGTTTCGTTCGTACCACCGCTCGGTGTAGGTGGCGCTCGGTGTAGGTGGCGCTCGGTGTAGGTGGCGCTCGGTGTAGGTGGCGCTCGGTGTAGGTCGCGCTCGGTTGTAGGTGGCGGCTCTTCCATGATCATGAAGGGAAACCGGCGTATACGCCGACAAAACATTCATGATCACGATCACGATCACGGGGTGGTGGGGGCCGTGGACATCGCGCGCAGTGACTCGGCCTCGTCGCGTAGTGCGTCGAGTGCGGCCCGCACGCCAGCTTCGGCAGTGCCCGCGTCGCTCACGAGGTCGACCAGACCCTGGTCGTCACCGAGCGCGGCGATGGCGTCGCGGACCCGGTGATGGATCGTCTCGGACTGGACCGCGGCATCGACGGCGAGGAGCATCTGGTCGACCCGCTGCACCGCTTCGGCGTACCGGTGGACCGCCTGGATCCGGCGGGCGATGGCGGCCTCGGCCGTACGCACCGCCGCGGCGTGCTCGGGCAGGCCACCTCCGGTCTCGCCCAGCAGCCGCCTCGCCGCCGCCAACTGGACCAGCGCGTTCGCGATCCGCCACTGTTCACCGCCGAGCAGCGCGACACCGTCACCGAGTTGGCCGTCCCGTTGCGCACGGGAGCAGGCGACCAGGAGGACTGCGTCGACCACCTCGCGCATCGCCCGCCGATCCTTCTCGTGCAGGTCCTGGCCGGGGATGATCACCTGCGGGCGAACCTCGGCGTCGTCGCGTTGCCCGTTGACGTGCCGCCGAACCTGCCAGGCGACATGACCGACTGCCGGGGCGCCCAGCAGGAGCATCACGGCCCGCGCCACCAGATCGATGTTCGGCTGCAGGACGAGAAAGAGCCAGAGCAGCCCAAAGCACACGACGAAGACGACCCCGACGGCGTTGACCCGCTCGGTCGTATGAGTGAGCCACCGCTGCGCCGACCGCCAGACGCGGACCCGATCGGTATGAGTGATGTCAGGGGGAACAAGAATGTCGCGGCCCTCACGACGGATGACGCCTGCCGAGGACGGGATGGCGAGCCGAGTCCCGTCGGTCGGGTCCTCCGCCAGGAAACGCCGCCAGCGCGACCGGGCCGCATCTCCCCCACTTCCGGGTCCGGTCCTCGGCGTCGGCGGAGTGGTGCCGTACCCATCCATGGCGGCAGGGTAGCCGCCCGGATCACCATGTGGGAGCCTCGTGCACGTGGCAGCACAGCACCAGCCCTCGCCCGAGGTCCTTCGTGCACTCGTGGAAGAGTCGACCCGCAAGTCCTCGGTCATCTGGCTGCGCTACGGCGACGAGGCACGTGCGCGGCCGGCCTGGCACGTCTGGCACGACGGCGCCGCCTACGTCGTCACCGCCGGCCCGGAGGCAGACCGCCAGCAGGGGCGGCTGGGCGAGGTCGAGCAGCACCTTCCCGGACTCGCCGAAGCGGAGACCGCCACGGTGACCTGCCGGGCGAAGGACAGCCGTGCCCGCCTCGTCACCTGGCGGGCCCGCGTCGGACACCTCACTCCGCGTACGCCGGAATGGGAGGGCGCGGCGGCCGCGCTCGCGGGCGACCGGCTCAACGCGACCGACGCCGCCCACCTGCTCGAACGCTGGAGTGCGTCCGACACGATCCTTCGGCTCACCCCGACCGGCGAGGTCCTCGAAGGACCGGGCCGGATGCCCACCGACGACACGGCCGTTCCGCCACCGGGCAGTCCCGCAACCACGACCGGGCGCCTCCCGTGGGTCGTGCACAAGCGGGCGCGGGGACGTCCGCGCCTGTCCTGAGCACGCCACGCCATCCCCTGTAGCCCCCGCTGGGCGCTTTCTTCGCGCGAGCAAGTACGCAGGTCAGCGACCGGGTTAGCCTGACCAGGGCGAGGTGGTACGCCGAAGCCGAAGGGGGCGCAGGCATCGTGAGCGGAACCCCGAGCAGAGTGTTCCTCGCGAGGCTGGCGTCCACGGCCGTCTTCGACCCGCGCGGCGACCAGGTGGGAAAACTCCGCGACGTCGTGGTGACGCTGCGCCCGCAGGGCCGAGCGCCGCGGGTGCTCGGCCTGGTCGTCGAGGTTCTCGGCCGGCGGCGCATCTTCGTCCCCATGACGCGGGTCCTGGGGATCGACGTCGGCCGCATCGTCACCACCGGGCTCATCAACATGCGGCGCTTCCAGCAGCGCCCGACCGAGACGCTGGCGCTCGGCGAGCTGCTCGACAAGACGGTGACGCTGCGCGAGACCGCCGAGGATGTCACCGTCTTCGACCTCGGCATGGAGCAGGCCAGGACACGGGACTGGCTGATCACCAAGGTGGCGATCCGTAAGCCGGCCAAGCGATTCGGTCGCCGCGGGCAGACCCTGGTCGTCGACGTCGACGCCGTGACCGGGCTCAGCCTGCCCGAGGAGGACCAGGGCGCGACCCATCTGCTGGCGACGTTCGAGTCGATGCGGGCCGCCGACCTGGCGAGCGTTCTGCACGACCTGCCGCCGAAACGCCGCGCCGAGGTGGCCGCCGCACTCGCCGACGAACGCCTCGCCGACGTGCTGGAGGAGCTGCCGGAGGAGGACCAGGTGGAGATCCTCCGCGGCCTCGACGTCGAACGCGCCGCCGACGTCATCGAGGAGATGTCTCCCGACGACGCCGCCGACCTGGTGGCCGAACTGCCGCAGGAGACGGCGGAGCACCTGCTCACCCTGATGGAGCCCAAGGAGGCCGAGGACGTCCGCCGCCTCCTGACCTACGAAGAACACACCGCCGGCGGGCTCATGACCAGCGTGCCGGTCATCCTGCCGCCCGACGCCACGGTCGCCGAGGCACTCGCCCGGGTCCGCAACCCCGACCTCACCCCGGCCCTGGCGGCACAGGTGTACGTATGCCGGCCCCCGCTCGAGGTGCCCACCGGGCGGTGGCTCGGCGTCGGACACCTCCAGCGGCTGCTCCGGGAGCCACCGTCCGCGCTCGTCTCCGGCGTCATCGACACCGAACTCGAGCCGCTGTCGCCGGAGGCCTCGCTGCAGGACGTGACCGGCTACCTCGCGACGTACAACCTGGTGGCTGCCCCGATCGTCGACGAGTCCGGCCGGCTTCTCGGCGCCGTCTCCGTCGACGACGTGCTCGACCACCTGCTGCCGGAGGACTGGCGGGAACGGTTCGCAGAGGTGAACCGTGGCTCATGACCCGTGGTCGGGCGACAGCCCTGGCACCGGCCCGCACTCGCGGCGGTTGGACATCCCGCGCCAGCCTGGCCGGACGTTCCGCCCGCGCTACGACCCGGAGATCTTCGGACGCTTCGCCGAAGGCTTCGCGCGGTTCATGGGCACCGCCCGCTTCCTTGCGTACATGACGGCGTTCGTCATCGTGTGGGTGACCGTCAACCTGGTGGGGATCTTCGGGCTGCACTGGGACCCGTATCCGTTCATCCTGCTGAACCTGTTCTTCTCCACCCAGGCGTCCTACGCCGCACCGCTCATCCTGCTCGCGCAGAACCGGCAGGAGGCCCGCGACCGCGTGCAGTACGACCAGGACCGCGACATGAACATCCGCACCCGCGCCGACATGGAGTTCCTGGCCCGCGAGGTGGCGTCCCTTCGCCTCGCGATGAACGAGGTCGCGACCCGTGACTACCTGCGTTCAGAGCTGCGTTCGCTCCTGGCCGAGCTCGACGAACGCGCCGTGCGCGGTGCCCGCCCGGAACAACGCGGCGACGGCCCGTAGCATCGGGGTATGACAAGCCTGCCCACCCAGGAGCAGATCCAGGCCGCCCTGGCCGGCGTGAACGACCCCGAGATCCGCCGGCCGATCACCGAGCTCGGCATGGTGCGGTCCGCCGAGGTACGCCCGGACGGCACGGCCGTCACCACGGTGCTCCTCACCGTCGCCGGCTGTCCCATGCGGGAGACCTTGACCCGGGACGTCACCAATGCGCTGTCCGCCCTGCCCGGGGTGAAGGACGTCCAGGTGACCCTCGACGTGATGTCGGACCAGCAGCGCCAGGAGCTGCAGGGGCGGCTCCGGGGGTCCGCTCAGGCGAAGGAGAACCCGTTCGCGCGGGCTGACTCGCTCACTCGGATCTACGCCGTGGCGTCGGGCAAGGGCGGCGTCGGCAAGTCGTCGCTCACGGTCAACCTCGCGGTATCGATGGCGAGCCAGGGGCTCAAGGTCGGCCTGCTCGACGCCGACGTCTACGGCCACTCCGTCCCGTCGATGCTGGGGATCGCCGACCTGCGGCCCACGCGGGTCGAGGACATGATCATGCCGGTCCCTGCGTACGACGTGAAGGTGATGAGCATCGGCATGCTCAAGCCGGGCCGCCAGCACGTCGTCGCCTGGCGTGGTCCGATGCTCGACCGCGCACTGGGGCAGATGCTCGCCGACGTGTTCTGGGGCGACCTCGACGTGCTGCTGCTCGACCTGCCGCCGGGCACCGGGGACATGGCGATTTCGGTGGGCCAGCAACTCACCAACGCGGACGTCGTGGTGGTGACCACGCCGCAGGAGGCCGCGGCCGAGGTTGCCGAACGCGCCGGCACGATCGCGTCGATGCTGCACCAGAAGGTGGTCGGCGTGGTGGAGAACATGTCGTGGCTGCCGTGCCCGCACTGCGGTCCGAACCACCGGATCGACGTCTTCGGCACGGGTGGCGGCACCCGCGTGGCCGCGACCTTGAGCGAACGCCTGGGCTACGACGTTCCACTGCTGGGTGAGGTGCCCCTCGACCCGCGGTTGCGGACGGGTGGTGACTCCGGCGTCCCTGTGGTGCTGGACCAGCCCGATGCCGCCGCCTCCGAGGTCCTGCACGGTCTGGCGAAGGAGCTCGCCGACCGTCGGCCAAGCCTGGTGGGGCGTTCCCTCACCATCACGCCGACTTCGCGGTAAGGCGGCTGCGGCGGCGCACCGGGCGCAAATGACCACGCTGAGCAGGCCGGTGGCAATCAAACAGGCACCGACACCTATTCCACGTGGCACTCACATGGGCAGCGTGGTCATTGCCCGGCACTCACATGGGCAGCGTGGTCATTGCCCGAGGCGGCCGGAAACTCAGGTGGCTTCGGTGTCGAACGGCGGGACGGTGACCGGCCTGTGATCGGCGCCCGTCTGGGACTCGACCTCGGCGTCCGCCTCGGGCGCGGGTGCCGTGTCGACGAGCGTGTCGGTGCCCTCGGCTCCGGCATCCACGCCTTCGGGGGTCGCCACCGTCACATCGCCGTCGCTCGTCCCGCTCTTGCTCGTCGTCCCTGAGCCGTTCGTCGACCCGTTGACCTTGGACGTGGTGGACTTCGCTGGCTTGTCGTCGACACGGAGATCGTCGCGGATGTCGAGATCGCGGTCGATCCGCAGGTCGTCCTCGTCGAGATCGTCGAGCACGTGCTTGCGAACGAAGTTCCGCGGGTTGAGATCGCGGATGTCCAGGTCCTCGAACTCCGGCCCCAGCTCGCGACTCAGCTCCCGCCGGGCGTTGGCCGCCATGTTGCGGACCTGGCGGAGGCCACGAGCGGCCTGCCGGGCAATGTCGGGCAGCCGGTCGGGCCCGAAGATGAACAGCGCGGCAACAGCCAGCACGACGAACTCCAGGGCACCGATGTCGAACACGGGCCCAGCGTAACCCTCCCGTCCAGGTGACGGCCGGGCACGGCAGGCCAGGTCCTCCCCCGGCCAGTCCAGGAGCCCGGCACCGGCTCAGGCGACGGCGCCCTGACCGCTAGCCGGTTTCCTTGCCGAGAGTGACGATCGCCTTACGTTCCTTGCCGCCGCGTTCGTACACCATCTCCACCCGCTGGCCTGGTACGTAGCTGCGGATCTGCACGATCAGGTCGTCCGCCCCGGTGACCTTGTGCCCGTTGATCACCGTCACCAGGTCGCCTCGCGCGAGACCGGCGTTCGCCGCGGCACTGTCCGGCTGGATGTCGCCGAGGCGGGCGCCGGGACCCTCATGGCGTACGTCGACCACGGCACCGACCACTGGGTAGACCGCGTGGCCGGTACGGATGATCTGGTCGGCGGTCCGCCGCGCCTGGTTCATGGGAATGGAGAAGCCGAGGCCGATGCTGCCCTGCTGCTCCCCGCCGCTGAACGGTTCCTGGTCGCCGACGGTCGCGATTGCGGAGTTGACCCCGATCACCTCGGCCTTGAGGTTGACCAGCGGACCGCCCGAGTTGCCCGGGTTGACCGCGGCGTCGGTCTGCAGCGCGTTGATGAACGACATCTCCGACTCCGCCCCGCCAGCGGTCACCGGGCGGTTCCGGGCGCTCACGATCCCGGTGGTGACGGTGCCCGTGAGGCCCAGCGGCGAGCCGAGGGCGACGACAGGTTCACCGACCCGTACCCGGTCGGAGTCGCCGAGTGCCACGGGCTTGAGGTTCTCCACGTCCTTCACGCGGACCACCGCCAGGTCGTACGCCGGACTCCGCCCGACGATCTGGCCCGGGACCTCCTCGCCACCGTGCAGCGACACCTTGATCGTGCCGCCGCTCGCGGCCGGCGCGACCACGTGGTTGTTGGTGAGGATGTAGCCGTCCTTGCGGATCACGAAGCCCGACCCGCTGGCGCTGCCCGGTCCGCCGGTGGCCTTGATCTGAACCACACTCGGGAGCAGGGCCTGCGCGACGGTGGCGACGTTCTCCGGCTTCGGAAACGCCTTGCCCTCCGCGCCGAGGTCGTCCTCGCTCGCCGGCGCGTCGGTCGAGATGAGCGCCGGGCCGAACTGCAGGGTCGCGAGGACACCCGCCGTCCCACCGAGAGCGGCGGCGACCAGGGCGATCGTGACCGCCAGCGCGACCAGGACCGCACGCCGCGGATAGCGCCCGAACCACGGCTCCTTCGCCTGGACTGGACTGGCGGCAGGCACCCCGAAGGCCCGGTTGGCCGGTCCCGCACCGTTGTGGCTGCCGCCCGGGACAGGTCGTGCCCACGGCGGCGGCGGCTCGAAGTCGGGACGCTCAGCCGGGAAGTGCTGCACCCATCCGGCCCGCTGCGCGGGGACCTGCTGGGTGGTGGAAGCCGATCCGCTCGGCGGAGTAGCGACCGCCTCCCCGTTGCCCGGGGCGGCGGAGGCCTCGTCGCGAGGACCTTCCGGACGATCACGTCGCTCGGTCATCTAGCCCCGCCCTTTCCCCTTGTCACACCCCGATGTGGCACCGGACCGCAGGCGTCAACCGTTATTCGAAGGGATTCAACCAGGAGACCATCCGGGACATCCCCCGGTCCAGCCGTTGTGCAAGGCCGGTCCCATCTCGCGTGGGATCACTGTGCGGAAACGCCCCAACCACGGCATCCACGGCATCAGGCGTATCGCACACCGCGGTGTAAACCAGGTCGTCATGCGCCCAGACCGCGTACGACGACAGACCGTATCGCACGTAGATCTTCGCCCGGTCCACCCGGATCTCCGCAAAGCCGTCGAGCGCGGACCCGTCAAGCCGACCCCGCTGTTGGAACACCGAGGCGCCGCTGAGGCCGTCGGAGTACGAAAGATGCAGGGTGGCGCCGGCGTCGGTCGTACGTACGTCATAGAGCCCGAGCCCACCGGGAAGGCGCCGGTCGCAGCAGTCCCAGCCCCGGTCTGCGAGGACGGCGTAGGAGCGTGGAGGGACCACGTCGGCCGGCTCGCTGGCGAGTGCCGGCGGCAGGCCTGAGCGGGTCACGCGTGCGCCGATCCTCGCCGTGACGAACCCACTGGCGCGGGTGATGACGCCGTGGCGGGTGAACACCTCGCGGCGGAGCAGCAAGCCGGTTGCCTCGTCGATCCAGAACTTCGCGGCAATCGAACCGTCGTGCCGGCGGGCGGCCACCACGGTCGCCTCGCGGTGCGCCGCGGTCGCCGCACCGGCGAGCTGGACGGAGTACGCACGGGCGAGTGCGACGACGCTGACCGCCTGCGCGTCGACCGCCGCAGGCGCCGGGCTCGGCTCGATCCCGCGCGTCGCCGACCCTGTGGGGGCCGGCGAGCGACCCGCCGGGGTGGCGGTGGACGAGGGCTCGGCGCTGCCGGGTCGACCGCGGGCCACGAGAGCCGCGTCCGCGCCACGGTCGTCCGCCGCGTGGCCCCGGTCCGGTGCGCCGCGCTTGCCGCCCACGGTGTCGCGGTGGATCCGGACGACGGTGCCACGCCCCGGAATGTTGGTGACGTCGACGAGCTCGGACATGCTGCCCTTCGCCGTAGCGCCCGCGGCCTCGGTCCATACCGCGATGAACTTCGTGCCGGTGTAGGCGGTCGTCCACTCGGCTCGCGTGGCCCGGCGAAGCGCCGCCAGGGCTTCGGGGTGGTCCCGGGCCGCTGGGACCGTATCGCCTTCGCCGGCGACTGACCTGCCTCCTGGCCCGCGATTGTTCGTACCTTCCGTCGCCGGAGGCACGGCCAGGCCGGTCGCAGCTCCGCTGGTGAGAAGGACTCCGGCCAAGACGACGAACGCCACGAACCGCACAGGTGCCGCGCGTCGAGGACCGTGCCGCGGCGACTGGTCAGTGCTGTCGACATCGCTGCCGGCTCTCAGGCCGCTTTCACTGCCGATGCCGCCTTCAGAGGTCAGGCCGCCATCACCGTCCACGCCGCTTTCACTGTCCACGCCGCCCCCAGCGTCCCGGGCGTTCAGCGACCGGACGAGCGGCCGCGGAGCCCACGTTCCAGGACCGCGGTCACGGCACCCGGATCGGACAACGGTAGGTCGGACACAGTGTCGGCGTGCTCGACGGAGTACTGCTGGATGGGGGGTACGACGGTCACCTCTGGATGAGCGTCCCCGCCTGCGGCGAACGCGGCGACCGCCGCCATGCCCGCCATGGCCGCGAGGCCGGCCATACCGGCGGCCATCCGGCGCGGGAAGCGGCCGGCAGCCATCGCCATGGCCGAAGCGTCACCCGGGCGACGTGTGCCCGGCTGCGCTGGCGGCCGAGCTGGCCACGGACCGGTCCGCCTTCGCCAGGCGCGCAGGGAAGACCGCTCGCGCATGCGTAGAGGTCCGACGGCATGAGCCGCTCCGACCACCCTCGGCTCACGGCCGACAGCACCAGCCGTCCGGCCCGCGCCGGTCGTCGGGTCGGTGCCGGTCGTCGGGTCGGTGCCAGTCGTCCGGTCTATGCCGGTGGTCGGGTCGGTACCGGTCGTCGGGTCGGTGCCAGTCGTCGGGTTAGTGCCAGTCGTCCGGTCGGCGGCACCCACCGAGGTGAGCGCACCCAGCCCGAACAGGGCGGCCTGGAAATCCTCCGTAGGAGCCGGATCAGGTGTGCCGGCGAGGATGGCCTTGACCTGGCGTTCGGCGTCGACGGCGGCGCGGCATTCGGCACAGTGCGCGAGGTGAGCGAGAACGCGGTCGCGGCTCTCGTGGTCGAGCTCACCGTCGACCAGTGCGGACAGACGGGCGTGGGCGTGGTTCACCACACCGATCCTCCTCCGCCACCGGCCGGCTGACCGGCCGGGTGAGGTTCGGGGCGTTCCACCCCTTCCGAACCTTCTGGGCGGGTGTGCTCCGCGGATTCGAGGCGAGCGGGCTCTGCGCACTCAGGGGCAGCGGCCTCAGCGACGGCGGACTCAGCGACGGCCTGCTTGACGGGCATCCGGTGCCTGAGGGCCTCCCGCAACTGGGAGCGGCCGCGGTGGATCCGACTGCGGACGGTGCCGAGCTTGACGCCGAGCGTCGCAGCGATTTCTTCGTACGACAGTCCCTCGATGTCGCAGAGCACGACGGCTGCCCGGAACTCCGGCGGCAGCGCTTCGAGCGCGGCCTGGATGTCGGCGTCGAGGTGGCGGTCGTCGTACGCCTCCGCGGGGCTCGGTTCGGACCCGGGCAGGCGTTCGGGGGCGTCGTCAGGCAGCGAGTCGAACCGGATCCGCTGCCGGCGGCGGGCAAGGTCGAGGAACAGATTCGTCGTGATCCGGTGCAGCCAGCCCTGGAACGTGCCGGGCGTATAGGTCGAAAGGGAACGAAAGACGCGGACGAACACCTCCTGGGTCAGGTCCTCCGCATCGTGCCGGTTACCCGTCAACCGATAGGCGAGCCGGTAGACCCGAGATGAATGCGTACGGACGATCTCCTCCCAGGACGGAGGCGTCCAGACGTCGACGGGTGCTGTGCCCGCGAGATCCTCTGCCACCAGACCCACCTCCCCACATCGCCCAGCCGGCGGATGCCGGCTTCCGTGGCGTCGGACGCCACGGTTCACCGCTGCCGGCCGGCCGCACACAACCGACCGCTTCCGCCGGCAGGTGTTCCATTGTTGCCACTGTCCACCCAAAATGGCTCCGGCCGAACCCTGGTCTTAGCCCCTTCTTAGGAATGCCAGAGGTCAGGGTTCGCCCGGACCGGCCCTAAAGCCCGATTCTGGTGGTAAAGGGCACTAGGCTTCGGTGACGCAACGTGTCCGGAGAAGCCGGACAGAACGGCCCGCGGCTCGAGCCCAGGGCAAGACTCACAGGAGGTAGTCGTCTCCATGGAGATGAAGCCCGCGACCTGGGCCTACGCCGAGAACTTCATCGCCGAGGACGACGTGCTGGTGCAGGCCCGCAACCGCGCGGCCGAGGTCGGTGCGACGCCGATCGGCCAGGGCGGGGGCGCCACGCTGCGTTTCCTCGCCGCGACCGTCAGCGCCAAGACGGTGGTGGAGATCGGCACCGGTTGCGGCGTCTCCGGGATCTGGATGATCCGAGGCATGCGGCCCGACGGCACCCTCACCAGTGTCGACGTCGAAGCCGAGCACCAGCGGCTTGCCCGGGAGTCCTTCGCCGACGCGGGCATCCCACCGCAGCGCACCAGGCTGATCACCGGACGCGCGCTCGACGTGCTCCCGCGGCTCACTGACAACGCCTATGACCTGGTGTTCTGTGACGGTGACAAGGAGGAGTACCCCGACTACTACGAAGCGGCGTTGCGACTCCTGCGACCTGGTGGCGTGGTGGCGATCGACAACACCCTGTGGCACGACCGGGTGGCCGATCCGGCTCAGCGCGACCCTGCGACGGTGACGATTCGTGAGCTGGGCAAGCGGATTCTCGACGACGAACGCGTCGTTCCCGTCCTGCTCCCCGTCGGCGACGGCCTGCTCTGCGCCGCCAAGCGCGGTTCCTGAAGGGCCCGACCGTTCCGCAAATGACCACGCTGCCCATGCGTCCGGTAGCCCGAACAGGCACCGACACCTGTCCCAGGTTCCCCTGGCCCGGCTGACCAGGCCACGTCACCGGCCCGGGGCAGGTCCGCTGGGTCGCCGGGTGCCGTGCGCATCACCGGCCAGGGGCAGGCCCGCTGGGTCGCCGCGTGCCGTCGGAACGTCAGTCGAGGATGCGCTGGCCCTTGCCGAGCACGGTGATGCCGCCTTCGCTGACGGTGAATCCGCGCGCCCGGTCGGCCTGCTTGTCGACGCCGACCTCGGCACCTTCGGGCACCACGATGTTCTTGTCGAGGATCGCATCGCGTACGACCGCTCCATGCCCCACGACCGTCCCGTCGAGGATCACGGAGTTGGTGACCTCCGCCCCGACCTGGATGCGTACGCCTGGCGAGAGGACCGAATGGTCGACCGACCCGGAGACGATCGACCCCATCGACAGGATCGAGTCGCTCGCCCTGCCCCCCGCCACCAGCTTCGCGCCGGGATCCTGCGGGAAGCTCGTGTAGATCGGCCACTCCCGGTTGTAGAGATTGAAGACCGGATCGACCGAGACGAGGTCGGTGTGTGCTTCGTGGTAGGAGTCGAGCGTCCCGACGTCCCGCCAGTAGTTGCGGTCACGCGCTGTCGTGCCGGGCACCTCGTTGTTGGCGAAGTCGTAGACGTGCGCGTCACCCTTGTCGGTCATCATCGGGATGATGCTGCCGCCCATGTCGTGGACCGAGCCCTCGTCATCGGCGTCCATGCGTAGGGCGTCGAGCAGGGCGTCGGTGGTGAAGACGTAGTTGCCCATGGACACGAACGTCTCGTCAGCATTGTCGGGCAGGCCTGGTGGGTCCGCCGGCTTCTCGAGGAAGGCCCGAATCGTGCGTCCGTCCGCGCCGGTCTGGATGACGCCGAACGACGACGCCTGCGTACGCGGCATGCGGATCCCGGCGACGGTCACTCCAGCCTCGCTGGCGATGTGGCTCTCGACCATCTGCGAGACGTCCATCCGGTAGACGTGGTCGGCGCCGAACACGATCACGTAGTCGGGCTGGTCGTCGTGGATGAGGTTCAGCGACTGGTAGATCGCGTCGGCACTCCCCTGGAACCACCGCGGGCCAAGGCGCTGCTGCGCCGGCACCGGCGTGACGTAGTTGCCGAGCAGCGTCGACATTCGCCAGGTCAGCGAGATGTGCCGGTCCAGCGAATGCGATTTGTACTGCGTGAGTACGCAGATCCGACGTATCCCGCCATTGGCGAAGTTCGAGAGGACGAAGTCGATGAGCCGGTAGGTGCCGCCGAACGGCACGGCCGGCTTGGCCCGGTCGGCTGTCAACGGCATGAGTCGTTTGCCCTCGCCGCCGGCCAGAACGATCCCGAGCACGCGCGGATCCTTGCCCATGTGCGCACCCTAGTAGGCGAGCGTTGCGGATGGGTGACGGCAGGCTGTCCTGGCTGTACCTGGCCGTCGCGGCCCATCCCCCATCCCACGACAGCGCAATCCCCACGACAGCGCCATCCGGGCTGTGGCACCTGCGGGACGGCCCATCCCCCGGACAGCGCGGGGCAGCCCGGCCCCACCACTGCCCATCCCCGGGACAATGGGCACATGCCCGAACTGGTTGCGCCCACGACCCGCGTCCACGCATCGTTTCTCCAGGCCATGACGGAGTTCCACGCCGAGGGTCGCGGCCGCGGCTCGGACAACTCGATGATCGGGCGCGAGACCAGGGCGTACGCAGCGACCTGGGAGACCCCGGAGGGTTTCGCGGCGTACGTCGAGACCCTGGTCGCGGCCGCTCGTGAGGACACCCCGCGACCCGACGGCCTCGTCCCCGCGACCAGCCTCTGGTGGGTCGACGGCTCCACCTATCTGGGACGCCTCGCGATCCGGCACCGGCTCACGCCGTTCCTGCTCGAGCAGGGCGGTCACATCGGCTATGACGTACGACCGACTGCACGAAGGCGCGGGCATGCGACCGCGATGCTGCGTGCGGCGTTGCCCATCGCGAACGGGCTCGGTCTCGCTTCGGTCCTCGTTACGTGCGACACCGACAACGTGGCGTCGCGGAAGGTCATCGAGTCGGCCGGTGGGGTCTTGGAGGATCAGCGCCTGGACAAGCTGCGCTTCTGGGTGCCTACCAGCTGACGCCTCATCGCCCTCCGCCCGCGATTGGCCCGGTCCAGCTCAACTCGCGTCCGGCTCACCCGCAGCCGTCTGACCGTCCGCCTTCGACCCACGAGCAGGCACCTCGCCGCCTGACGTCCGTTCTGCGAGGAATGTGCCTCGCTGCGGGACGCCTGGAACGCGGGAGATCTGTCCCGCTCTGGGCGGTCCAACCTCCGACAACTCGCAGGACTTGCCGCCTAGTGTCCTGCTCCCGGATCACGGTCGAGCTGGGCGAGGAGGCGCTTGGGCGCGACCTGGCGATAGGCGTCCTCGACGATCTCCGCGATCCGGTCCCAGTCGACGTCGACGTCGAGGTAGACGCCGAGCCACCCCCGATGTCCGACGTACGGCGGGCGGTAGAAAAGCTCCGGCTCACCCTCGACCAGCATGGTCTGGACGCCTTCGGGCGCGGCGCACCAGAACCCGAGCCTGTCATCGTGGTGATGATCGGCGTAGCTCACGAAGACCTTCTTGTCCCGCACGAACCAGGTCGGCTCGCCGTGGCTCGGGCGTTCGGTGACCTCGGGCATCGCGAGGCACAGCGCTCGCAGCCGCGTCAGCGGATCGGTCCGCGCCGGATCGCTCTCCACCATCCGCCGATCCTCACACAGCCCACCGACACCTCACACCGACCCTACGACCACCCTGGCGCCACGCACACGCCCTGGCGCCACGCACACGCCCTGGCGCCACGCACACGCCCTGGCGCGACGCACACGCCCTGGCGCCACGCACACGCCCTGGCCTCACGCGCACCCCCGCCTCACGGAGACCCTGGCGGCACGAAGACACAGAACTCGTTACCCTCCGGGTCAGCCAGAACCGCCCACCGATAACGGTGTTCGGTCAGGTCGGTCTCGACCGTTCGCGCACCGAGACCGACGATCCGGTCGACCTCGGCCTCCAGGTGTTCGACACCCAAATCGAGGTGCATGCGATTCTTGGTGGACTTCGGTTCCGGAACTTCCTGCAGGAGCAGGGTCGGTCCCCCGTCCGAGACGAGGCTCAAGTACGGCGGCGCATCGAAAGCCGGTCGGTAGCCCATCGGCGACAACGCAGCCTCCCAGAAACGTGCGAGCGCCCCAGGATCCTTGCAGTCCAGCGTCACGACGATCTCCATGGGCCGACGCTATCCGTTGCGTACATCTGCGTACGACCGAATAACGTCAGCAACACCGCTCGGGCGATCCCGTGCCGTGTGGGGCACAAGGGACCAGCATGATCACTCGCGCGCGACGTCGAAAAGTCGCATCGCCTCCACGCACAGGTCGCCCGTCCACGAATCGACCCCTTCGGCGATGCTCCAGCACGCGTTCGCGAGATGGTTGAGCATCTGGTACAACGCCACGAGGCGCTCGGGGCGGCCCGCGATCATCGGATCGTGCGCGCAGTACGCATCGAACAGGCGCGGCTGAAGCAGCGGGGGCAGCGGGTGGCCGGCCGGCCCGCCGAACGCGAACGTGGCAAGGTCGTAGAGCGGATCGCCGATGGCCGCGGCCGCCCAGTCGAGGATTCCGGTGACCGCACCTGTCTCCGGATCGACGAAGATCTCCGACAGGCCGAGGTCCGCGTTGAGGAGGGCCGGTCGTACGTCGTCAGGGACGACCGCGCGGATCACCCGGTCGACCTCGGCGGGAAAGCTGGCGGGCAGGTCGTCGTGCGCGACAAGGACTTTCGCCGACTCCGCCGCCTCGGAGCGCATCCATGCACGCCAGGTCGGCGACGTACCGCGCCCGCCGTTGTCCAGCCAGCCGTATCCGGGCAGGCGCACCCCGTGGAGCCGGGACAGGTACTCTGCCAGGTCGTTGATCGTGACGGTCGTCGCCGGCTCCGGCAGCGTGCGTGTATCCCATTGCTGGCCGGGAACTCGACCCATCAGGATCCAACTTCCGCCCGGCAGCCGCGTATCGTCGCCAAGGTCGAGAATCTCCGGGACTGGCACTCCCGCGTCACGAGCGGTGCGGGCGACGAACGCTTCGGCTCGCACGCTCCGGTCCCCGTTGGCCTTCAGGAAAAGCCACCATCCGGAGTCTGCGCCTCCACGACGACGGACGAACCCCACGTCTCATGCGGGCGAACGTCGACAGTCCCGAACCGTTCCCGCAGGAGTTCCGCGGCAAGTTCCTGGTGCGGTGTCAGGACGTACGCCGTCATGGCTCCACCCACCCTCTCGTACGGACGAACGTGAGCACACCAGCCGATGCGGACAGGGCGCAATCGGTTTACGACCGACAGCGGCCGAAGGCGGGCGGCGCTGACCCCCGTGATCATGATCGTGATCATGAAGGCTTTCGGGCGTACAGCACCACTTGCCCTTCATGATCATGGAACAGCCTTTGTTTTACAGGGCTTTCGCGGTTCGGTTGTCGGTGGTCGCATCTATGGTTGGATCATGGACACGGCCGCCACCCGACGCGGCAACGCCAGCGGTGGCGCCAGCGGCGACGGAGATGCCGGCAGCGCAACCGTCACCGGCGGCACTGGCGTGGGTCTTGGCAGGTGGCAGGCGCCGGAGCCACGGCATCGATTGTCGACGTTGGTGTCGCGGATGCGAGTCCGGGTGGGCGAGGAGTCCCAGGCGCTGTTGTGGTCAATGCCCGACGAGGAACTCACCGAACTGCTAGGTGAGTTGCATGCCTTGACCAGCCAGATCGCGGCCGTCACCTTGAACGCCACCCGGGAGGCCGACCGACGCGATCTGGGCAAGACCGCTGGCACCCCCTCGACGGCGAACTGGCTGTCCGGACTGCTCCGACTCCGCCCCGAACACGCCCACCGGATGGTGAAGCTCGCCCATGACCTCGACAGCCACCTCGTACTCACCCAGCTCAACCTCCACACCGGCGACATCTCCGACGACCACGCCCACGTGATCGCCAGAACCATCCGAGACCTGCCCACCGAAGCCGGCCCCGACACCCGATCCGAAGCCGAGCAGGTCCTCCTCGCCCACGCCAGGACGTTCAACCCCAAGATCCTCGCCGAACTCGGCAAAACCATCCTCGAAGCCGTCGACCCCGACCTGGCCGAACGACTCCTCGCCAAACAACTCGCCGACGAAGAACGCAAAGCTGCCCGGCAACGCGAACTGTCCCTCCACGACGACCCCTACACCACCAGCACCCTCATCCGCGGCAAACTCGACCCGGTCGCCGCCGACATGCTCCGCACCGCCCTCGAACCCCTCGCCGCGCCACGCCCCACGACCGCCGACGGACCCGACACCCGCAGCTATCCCCAGCGCCTCGGCGACGGGCTCGTCGAACTCCTCCGCCGCTACCTCAACTCCGGTGAATCACCCACCCACGCCGGGGAGAAACCACACCTGGTCATCACCATCGACGGCGACGACCTCGCGGCCGGCACCGGCTACGCCACGCTGCTCCGCACCGGCACCACCGTCTCCGCCCGCACCGCCCAACAAGCCGCATGCGACGCGAAGATCTCCCTCTGGGGCACCATCAACGGCGAACCCGCGATCACCGACAGCATCCGGCTCTTCATCGGCAAGACCCGCCGACTCCTCGAACTCCGAGACCGCGGCTGCGCCTTCCCCGGCTGCACCCGCCCGCCCTCCTGGTGCGAAGCCCACCACACCATCGCCTGGCTCCAAGGCGGACCCACCACCGTAGACAACGGCGTGCTCCTTTGCGGCTACCACCACCGCCTCATCCACCAAGGCACCTGGACCGTCCACATGGCCGCCGACGGCCAACCAGAATTCACCCCACCTGAATGGATCAGCAAAACCCGAAAACCCCTACGCAACACCAGACTCCGCACATAGCGGCGTCGGCGGAAGAGTCATCGCCGCCGAAGGTGAGCGGGCACGGTAAAGGTCATGTCAGGTCCGGCTGGGAATTCGTGGACCCGGACAACGGCATCAAGAGAGATCGGACCGTAGACGCGCGGAAGCGCATCGAGGTCCTGTCGGCGGGGCCGCCAGGTTCCCGGGCGGACGGGCGAGGACAACAGCTCCGACAGAACGCACAGAATCCCGACCCACGCAAGCCCTTGAAACCAGTCGCCAGGACCCGCATAGTCGCCCGCATGCGCGTCGCCCTACTCACCCGGGAGTATCCACCGGACGTCTACGGCGGTGCCGGCGTCCACGTCGACTACCTCTCGCGAGCGCTCGCGCCCCTGGTGGACCTCGACACCCACTGCCTCGGTACACCTCGCCCCGGCGCGACCGCGCACACCGAGCAGGACCCCCGCCTCGACGGCGCCAACCCGGCACTGCGGATCTTCGCCGCCAACCTCGAGATGGCCGCCGCCGTCGGCCAGGCACAGGTTCTGCACTCCCACACGTGGTACGCCAACCTCGCCGGCCAGCTCGGCGGGCTCCTCCACGGGATCCCGCACGTCGTCACCGCGCACTCCCTCGAACCGCTCCGGCCGTGGAAGGCCGACCAGCTCGGCGGCGGCTACCGGCTGTCGACCTGGGCCGAACGCACGACCTACACCAGCGCCGACGCGATCATCTCCGTGAGCGAGGCGATGCGGCGCGACGTCCTCACGCACTACCCGAGCGTCGACCCAGCCCGAGTCACGGTGATCCCGAACGGCATCGACACCCGGCAGTACGCACCTGACCCCGACACCGGCGTGGTCGAACGTCTGGGTGTCGACCCGTCCCGCCCGTCCGTGGTGTTCGTCGGCCGGATCACCCAGCAGAAGGGGGTGCGGCACCTGCTCCGGGCGGCGACCCGTTTCGACCCGGCGGCTCAGCTGGTACTCCTCGCCGGCGCCGCCGACACCCCCGAGCTCGCCCACGAGGCGGCCGCCGCCGTGGATCTGCTGCGTACCACCCGGAAGGGTGTCGTCTGGATCGAGGAGATGCTTCCTCGACACGAGGTCATCCAGGTCCTCTCCCACGCCACGGTGTTCTGCTGCCCCTCGATCTACGAACCGCAGGGCATTGTCAACCTCGAGGCCATGGCCTGCGAGACGGCAGTTGTCGCGAGCGCAGTCGGCGGGATCCCCGAGGTGGTCGTGCACGGCGAGACCGGGCTGCTCGTGCCCTACGACCAGGCCGACGCGGACTGCTTCGAGCACGACCTGGCCTCCGCGGTCAACGCACTCGTGGCCGACCCGGGGCGGGCCCGTGCGATGGGCCGGGCCGGTCGCGAGCGGGCGGTGCGGGACTTCGACTGGAACGCGATTGCCCGTCGTACGACCGACGTCTACGCGGGCCTGCTCTGACGGCTGCGTCGACCGGCCGCCTCATCGCACCGCGTACGCGCGGGTGATCGTCTGCTCCGAGCGGTTGCCGTGAATGTCGACCACCCTCGTCCGCAACGACACGTACGCACGACGAAAGGGGTGCGGGACCACCGCGACCTGCTCGCCGTGCGGCCGCCGCATGAGCCGGACCGGGGTCCAGGTCCGCCCGTCGTCGGTCGACGCCTGGATCGACAGCGTGCGTACGGTGAGGTTCGGTTTGCCGAGCTGGGACTGGACCGTCACCGGAACCAGCGTCGGGCCGCTGCCCAGAACCCGGTTACGTGCGTCGACCGGGGGCGCGAACCGCACCACGCTCACCGGCAACGCCTTCCCCGATCGGGGAGCCCTGGCCGACCGGAACTCCCAGGATGCCGTCACCCGGGTCGAGACATCCGCGAACCCGCGACGTGTCGCTGAGGTGACGAGGGTGTACCTGGCGGCGCGAGACCCTACCTCGAACTCCCCGCTGCCCACCTCGTCGGTGGCCCCGACCATGGTCCGACCCTGCCCACGCCCCCGGTAGAGCGTCGTCGCGGCCCGGCCCGTCCGTGAACCACCGAGATGTCCTGACTGGTCGGAGTACATCGGCAGCGCCACGACGATCCGGTTGCCGTGCCGCGTGACGGCCGCCGGATGGTCGGCCCCAGAGCGGGGCAGCGGGCCGGGAAGCACCGGTCCCAGCACGGCCGCGTTCCAGCGTTCGACGTACGTCTGACCAGCCGGGTACGCCCGCGGCGGCGAGGACAGCCAGCTCAGCTCGGTCTGCGTCTTCCCCGCCCCCGTGGTGTGCGTGAGCGAGCCGCTCCAGCGGACGTCACCGGCCATGAGGTGGGCGGTGACGGTCGACGGTGTTCTGAACGGGATGCCCACCGACCAGCCGCCGATCCCGCCGGCGGCCTGCGCCGAAGGCGCGAAGGTGTGCCACACCCTCGCGTCCTGGGCCTGGGCCACGTGCCGCGACCGGATCGTCGCCAACTCGCCGGGGCGTGCCGCGCCTTTGAACCCGGTGAGGTAGCGGCCGCGGGTGAGCCAGTACAACCCGTAGAGATAAGGCGTATCGGCGAAACCGCCCTGCTCGTCCGGTCGGGCCCACTGCGTGTTGAGCCGGTCCACCATCTCGTCCGGCCCGACCTCGGGGCCCAGGTGGGCCGTGTGAGTGTCGTCGAGCCGGTGCGACAGGAAGCCCGACTCCAGGACGCGGGTCGGATCGGTGCCGTACCGGCGGTACGCAAGATCGACGAGCGCGAGCCGCGCCCCCGGCCGCGGTGGGTCAACGGTGACCGGTCTCGTCGTGCGCGCGTCGATCGTCACGGACATGTCCCGGTCGAGGTCGATCAACGGCCGGACGACCGTGTGGAAGTCTGGGTCATCGGCGCGCCCGGACAATACCGTCGCCTCCAGGTGGTAGCGACCCTCGGGAAGGCGCAGCCGCGTCGTACCGCCGTCGCCCCTCGGAAACTCGAGCCGGTCGTCGTCCAGAGCGAAGAGCAGATCGCCGACGCGGTCGGTACGCCGGCCCGACGGGTCCAGATGAGTGATGGTGAGCTCGTGGGTCTCGGCGCGCTTGCCGGAGTCGCGAGGCGCCTGCTCGGCGCCACCGGCCGGGTCGGCACCAACAGATGGGCCGGCGCCAAGAGGCGGGCCGGCGCCAAGTGACGGGCCGGCGCCAAGAGGCGGGCCGGCGCCGAGCGAGCGGTGCCAGGCCTGCGCAGGTATCGACCCGTCGTCGAGCGCGATCCGGCTCACTCCCCCGCGCAAGCGCGTGCTGCCGTCGACCGGGCGGGCGGCCGCCCACAGCGCGGCGCCGTCGCTGGTCACCTGCTGACGGCGCGCGGCGTCGCGATAGGTCACCCGCAGGCGAGGCTCGCCAGCCGTCGCGGCTGCCGCCAGGCTGGTGAGGTCGAAGAGTCGCCCGTCCACCGCGCCGGTCGTGACCAGGGGGAGGGCGTCAGCCGGGATGACCTGGAGCGCGTCGCCGAACCGCCGGGTCAGGAAGGTCATTCCGGATCGCCCGGGACCGGGAACGACCTCGCCGGCCGTGACTTGCCCTGGCGATGCGATCACCACTCGGTCGCCGGTCATCAGCGTCACGGTCCGCGTCTGCCCGTCGACCGTCCGACCTGACCCCTTGTCCAACCCACCCGAATGCTCCAGCCCACCCGAATGCTCCAGCACAGCTGGACGCTCGGCCTGCCTGCCCGAACGCTCCCACCCACCCGGCCGCTCGTCCAACGCACCTGGCCGCGGGGCCAGGTCCGGGTTCGCGGCGGGGACGGGCGGGGCGGTCACCACCGGACCGGACAGCAAACCGATCACCATGGCCGCCACCCCGAGGACCTTCGTCGACCTGGGTAGCGGCGCACAGCGCATGACATTCCCCGTTTCCAGGGCTCGCCCGCCGAGCCCGTCCTCGATCCGACACCTGTTCGTTTATGTCCAGCAGGACGGACCGGTTCGCTGCCAAGCCGCCCCGGGGCGTGCGCTGCCAATCCGCCGGGGAGTCGGAGAAGCCGACGCAGAACGCACCAAGGGCCGGCGGGTTCCACCATCGTTCGATGGCAGAACCCGCCGGCCCTCACTCGTCAGGTCGGCACCGTCGCCGGCCCGAGGTGCTGGCCCGGGGCCGGCGTCCCCCGGACCCCCCGAACCGGTTACGACCCGATGGCGTATGCCCGCAGGATCGTCTGTTCGACCGTGTTGCCCTTCGAGTCACTCGCTTTCGCCCGCAGCGAGACGTACTCCGCTCCGGACTGTGGCGTCTCCACGACCGCCACCCAACGGTTGTCACCGGCGGGGATGGTCTCGGCGGTCTTCCAGGTCTTGCCCTCGTCGACCGACACGGCCACCTCGAGGTGCTTCGGCCTGCCGGCCGCAGATCCCGCCTGTGGCTGGATCCTCACCGGCACCGTCGCCTGCGTACCCTCGTGGTTGCGGTTGCGCTGGTCGACCTTCGGGCTGAACCGGACGGCCGTCAGCGGCAGCGCCTCCGCCTCGTCATCGGCCGTCCGGCCCGACGTGAAGGTCCAGGTCGTGTCGATCGTCGTCGAGAAACCTGAGTACGACGGCCGCGTCGCCTCGACCTCGAGCCGGAACGACGCCTTCGCGCTCGGCACCGTGACCACATCGTCGAGATAGCCGCCGTACTCCGACTCCGCGACCTTCTTGCCCTCGCGGTACAGCGTGGTCCTCGCCGTGTCGGTGAGCGAGTCACCGGCGTGCCCGGACCCGTCGGAGTACATCGGAACGCTGATGTACATCTCGTTGCCGAACCGTTCCGACCAGGCGAAGTCCGCCCCGGGGAACGCCGGACCGAACACCGCGTCGCTCCACTGCTCCTTGACGGACTCACCCCGCTTGTACGTCCGAGGCGTGGACACCAGGTAGGTCTGGTCGACCGGCCAGCCTTCCTCGTCGATCACGAACTCGCTGACCTCGGAGTCCCAACGCACCGGATCCGGCTCGAGGAACGTCGTCACCCTGTGTGGAAGGTCCATGGCCGCGACGACGGCCCATCCACCGGATACGCCGTTGCCAGAGCCGAACAGCACGCGACCGCCTCGCCGGCCAGGCAGTGTCTGCGCCAGCCGCGCGGTGACCTTCGCCAGGTCGCGGTCCCGCGCAGTGCGCTCGAAACCGCTGAAGTAGTGTCCTCGCTCCACGTCGAGCAACCCGTAGAAGAAGGGACTGTTGGCAAAGTCCTCCGCCGGCCCGGGCTCGGCCCACTGGCTTCCGACGTGGGACACCATCTTCGAACCTGCGACCTTCTTCCCGAGTCGTCCGGCGTAGAGACCCGTGAAGTCGAACGCAAGCACCGAGGATCCCAGCGAGTTGCGCGCGTTGCGGTCATAGCCCAGGTCAACCACGGCAGGCCGGACCGATGTTCGCTCGACAGTCGTGGTCACCTGCTTTGCCTTGCGGGCGTCCGCGGTGATCGTGACGTTCGCGTCGAGTGTGAGGAGAGGCTGGACGAGGCTGCTCCACTCCGACGACTCCTCGTCCCATGTGACGATGCTGGACTCCAGGAGGTACTTGCCCTTGGGGAGCCTGACCTTCGCCGTACCCTCGGCATCGGGCATGAGGTCCTGCCAGACGTACTCGTCGAGGCCGAAGAGGAATCCGTACGCGTCGGCCGCGGGCTTGCCCTGGCGGTCGAGATGCTTGATCGTCACGTCGTAGCTCTCGACCTCCTTCTCCACGCCGATCGGCGTGGAGACCGCCTGGTCGCCCGCCGTGGCGACGAGCCGGCCGCTGTAGGCGCCGTCCGGTCCGTCGTGGGAGGTGACCGAGGTGATCTCGACCTCGGCGGTGCCTCCTGCTGGAACCGTGACCTTGTCCGCGCTGAGCTTCACCGCGGACGCCGGCGCCGGCTCGCCGTCCGGCCCGGCCATGGTGGCGGCGAGGTCGAGCGTGATGTCGGCATATCCGCTGTTGCGGTAGGTGACCTTCCTGGTGACCGGCTCGTCGTCGCCGTGCGGCCAGCGCGCGAGACCGAACGACACGCTCCCTGGCTCGGAGAAGACCGACTGCTTGATTGCCTTCGCCACGTCGATCCTGCCCCCGCCCTGGTCGAACACGGTCAGGTCCGGATGCGCCTTCGCCGAAGCCGTCAGCGTGGGCTTGAACTGCTGCGCGTTCCAGTCCGGGTGCTGCTGCGCGAGGAGCGCGGCCGCGCCGGCCGCGTGGGGGGTCGCCATGGACGTGCCGCTCGCGGTGACGTAGCCGTCGCCCATCGGCTCGCCCATCTCGGTGCCCTCGGCCTTGGCGGCGACGATGTCGACACCCGGTGCGGTGACGTCGGGCTTGATCGCACCGTCACCGATTCGCGGGCCGCGACCGGAGAAGTCCGCGATCTCGTCCTGCTTGTCGACCGCACCGACCGTGAGAGCCGCGTCGGCGCTGCCTGGAGAGTCGACGGTCTGGGCGTCCGGCCCGAAGTTGCCAGCGGCGATGACGAACAGCGTGCCCGTCTCCTCCGTCAGCGTGTTGACGGCTTCCTCGAGCGGGTCGACCTCTGGTGTGTCGCCGCCGCCGAGGCTCAGGTTGACGACGTTGGCCTGCTTCTCGGTGGCGGCCCACTCCATGCCGGCGAGGATCGCCGACTCCGAGCAACTGCCGCCTGAGTCACAGACCTTGCCGTCGAGCAGTTTCGCGTCCGGCGCGACGCCCTTGTACTTCCGTCCGACGCCTTCGCCGTACCGGCGATCGTGGACGCGACGTGGGTACCGTGCCCGAAGCCGTCGCCAGGACCCTCGCCGGAGAAGTCCTTGGCCTCGGCGACCTGACCTTCCAGGTCGGGATGGGTGGCGTCGATGCCGGTGTCGAGCACCGCCACGGTGACACCCTTGCCGGTGTAGCCGGCCTCCCATGCCTCGGGCGCCCCGATCTGGGGGACGCTCTTGTCCAGCACCGGCTTGCGGAGGCCGTCGAGCCAGATCCTGTCGATCCCGCCGGAGTAGGTGCGGGCCTTCCCCTGGCCGCCGGCCACCGAGTCCCAGAAGCCCTTGGCCGCCTTCTTCTCGACCTCGATGGCCGTGGCGTCGACGGCCGGCAGGTCGCGCGCGTCCTGCCCGCCGGCCGCGGTCAGCCGGTCCTGCCCGCGCGCCTGCGCGGACTCACCGTCGTAGCTGACGATCAGCGGAACGGCGGACCGACGTGCGTCGTCGTACTTCGCCTTGACGAGGCCGGTCACGTCGAACAACCGGCGGTCGAGTGCGCCCGACCGGACGAGCGGGAGCGCGTCGGACGGAACGACGGTGAGTCGGCCGTCAACCCGGTGGGTGACGAACCGGATGTTCCTGCGGCCCGGGCCGGGCAGGACGCTCGCCGTCGACGACCGCGCCGACGGGAGCAGCACCCGGTCTCCGGTGATCAGCGTGACAGACACCTGGCTGCCAGCCCGTGGTGCGCGTGCGTGTGGTGCCGCCTCTGGACCTGCCGGCGGTGCGGCGCCGACGCCGGCTGACCCGCCCGGTCCGGCGACGGCTGTCGGGCTCATGGCCATGGCCAGCCCGGCAGCCAGTGCGGCCATGCCCAAGGCACGGACCCGGCGATGCATGGAACTCATGCAGTACCTCCCCGTAGTGCGGACACACGTGAGCACGGCATCGCCGACAGACCCCGGCACCTGACAGGCCCCCGTGTAACAGGATGTGGAGCAACGGATCGTACATACTCAGTATGTACGCAAGCAGTATGCAGCACCCAGGACGACATGAACAGCCAGAATGTTGCGCGAGTGCCGAGAGGCCGGCTAAATGGTTACAAAGCCGTTATCACCAGTGAGAGTGCGGGAGAACGGCGACATGCCGCTACAGCGAGGGGTCCCGCGTCGACGCCACGGCGTCGATGACCGAGGCCTCGCCGACGATCGTCCATGTTCAAGAGCTCCGCGCCCGGTCGTACGACATGCGAGCCGGGCATGCCGAGGCCCCGGTCAGTACTTATCTGACCGGGGCCGCGTAGTCCCGTTAGCTGATGTGGCGCGTCAGGCCTGGATATCGCACCAGACCCACTCCGGATGGCGCCGGTGAGGCGATGGGCTCAGCCCACGACCGACTTGAGCGCGTCACCGAGCTCACCGGCCTCGTCTGCCGAGAGCTCGACGACGAGCCGCCCGCCACCCTCCAGCGGCACTCGCATGACGATGCCGCGCCCCTCCTTGGTGACCTCGAGCGGTCCGTCGCCCGTCCGCGGCTTCATGGCCGCCATGCGCGCACTCCTTCCTGCCGTCCGTACGCGACGACACACCGAGAACCGGTGACACGCCGCCGACGCGTGTCGATTCGAGGGCCCATTATCCCGCATGGCCGGACCGGCCCGGTAGTCAAGATCGGCGCGGCACCTGCCGGAAACGCGAAGGTGTCCTCTTTGGCCGGCTTCTGACCCGTTGCCGTCGGGCAGACTCGGTGTCATGCAGGCAAGATCGGCGCTGTTCGACCTCTACGGCGATCACCTCCGGTCGCGGGGTGGACGCGCGCCGGTCTCGGCCCTCGTCCGGCTGCTGGCCCCCCTCGGGATCGCGGCGCCGGCGGTACGCCAGGCGGTGTCGCGGATGGTACGCCAGGGCTGGCTCACACCGGTGGGGCAGCCGCGCGCCGGAACCAGATACGCCCTCACCGACCGCGCCGTTCGCAGGCTCGACGATGCGGCGGTACGGATCTACCGCACCCGCGCGGCCGGCTGGGACGGCCGGTGGCACCTCCTCGTCACCTCCCCGGTCCGTGCCCGCACCGCCCGCGAACGGCTCGAGGCCGGCCTCCGCTTCCTCGGATACGCAAGACTCGCCGGTACGACCTGGATCGCGCCGCGACCGTCCGGCGAGGTCGAAGGGCTCCTCGCCGCCGCTGGCGTCCACGCCGACAGTTTCCTGGCCAGCGAGCCCACCGACCCGAAGGCGTTGGCCCGGCGCGCCTGGGACCTCGACGCGCTCGGCGCGGCCTATCGGGACTGGCTCGCCGATGCACGTACCCTGCTCGACGGCACGCAGGACGCCGAACGCGATGACGAGACCGCCTACGCGCTGCGGAGCCGGCTCGTGCACGAATGGCGGAAGTTCCTCTTCACCGACCCCGGACTCCCCCGCAGCCTCCTTCCCGACGACTGGCCCGGCGACGGGGCGGCGGCGTACTTCGACACCCACGCAGCCCGGCTCCATCCCGCGGCCACCCGCTTCGTCGATGCCTGCCTCGCTCCACCAGGAGGGACCTGATGACCGACCACCCGCCCGTCCGCTACGACGTGACCGACGCCGTGGCGACGATCACCCTCGACCGGCCGCAGGCCCGTAACGCCCTCGACCTGTTCACCAAGGAGGCGCTGCGCGACGCGGTCCGCCAGGCCGCCGAGGACGAGTCGATCCGCTGCGTACTCCTGACCGGTGCGGGTGACAAGGCGTTCTCTGCCGGGCAGGACCTCCGCGAGCATGCCGTGAGCCTCGCCGAGAAGGCGCCGGAGGAGGTCTGGAGCACGGTGCCCGCCCACTACATCCCGATCGCTCTCGGGCTGGCGACGATGCCAAAACCGGTCGTGGCCGCGGTCAACGGCGTGGCCGCGGGAGCGGGCGCCGCGCTTGCGTTCGCCTGCGACTTCCGGGTGGTCGCCGACACCGCCGGCTTCAACCTCGCGTTCGCCGCGATCGGGCTGACCTGCGACACGGGTACGTCGTGGACGCTACCGCGGTTGGTCGGGCACGCCCGCGCGGTCGACCTCCTGATGCGTCCCCGCACCATCTCGGCCCAGGAAGCGGCCGACATCGGGCTGGCCACGTCCGTCGTGCCCCACGACTCTCTCGCCGCCGAGGCGACCGCGCTCGCCCGGGAACTGGCCGCCGGCCCCACCGCCGCCTACGCCGCGATCAGGCTGTCCCTCGCGTACGCCGCGAACCACACGCTGCAGGAGTCGCTCGAGTTCGAGGGGGAGATGATGCGGCTCACGGGTACGACGGAGGACCACCGGGCCGCGGTCGCGGCGTTCCAGGCCAAGGAGCGCCCGACATTCCACGGCCACTGAACACTCCCGGCGGGCGGCGTCAGCGCCTGGTCGGCGAGTAGAGGTAGAGCTGGCCGATCTGGTCGTACCCCATCACGGGGTACAGCTTCGCGCCGTCGTGGCTCGCCAACAGGACCGCGGCCGCCGCTCCCCGCTGACTGTCATCGCGGAGCATCCGCTCCAGCAGAGCGCGGCCGATGCCGCGGCGACGATGCGACGGCTGGACGAACATGTCCGCGCACCAGGTCATCGGCGCCGCGTCGCCCGACGTCTCCGTGCGGACGACGATGCTCTGGACCCATCCGACGGGCTCGTCGCCGTCGAGGGCGACGTACTGCCGAAGCGGAGCGTCACGCGAAAGCGCCGCTTCCTCGAGCGCTTTGCTCTCAGTCGCGCGGGCCAGGCGTCCTGCCAGCTCCGGCGTCGTCACGCGGGTGATCCGTGCCGGCGCCTTGGTGCGCGGGATCCGGTCCAGTCGATGCACCATCAGCGCCTCGGTCGCGCCGAGCCGGTAGCCGAGCTGCTTGTACGCCTGACGCAACGGCCCTTCCGCCTCGCCGGGCGCGCGGATCGCGCAGATCGCGTACCGGCCGCGGGTGTGCTCAGCTGCGAGGGCGTGGAGGTCGGCCGCGTCGATCCCCCATGCGACCCACTCCTCGCGCCGGTAGGTGGGCGCCTTGCCCCCGCGTGGCGCATCGCGCATGACCCAGGCCGGACCGATCCGTTCGGGGACGTAGGGATGCGTACGGCTCCGCTTGAAGGAGAATCCCCGCACGAAGACCTCGATCGCCTCGTCGATCCCGACGCCCATGGTCAGCCACCGACCTCCGGTGCTGGGTTCTCGAGCTGACAGGTATATCAGCCCCGTCACGACAACGTGGACAACGCCCGGATGACCGGATGAGGACCGGAACTATCCAAGCCAGGCCAAGAACTGAAAAGGTAATTCTACGATACGGAAACTGGCAGGGTGCGACAGTCGCAGTCACCTCCCCGCGGGCGGCGACGGAAACCCCGTCTATGGCGCGACGCCGCTCATGAACGTGAGGAGAGGTCAGATCGATGACTGGTCCAACGGTGACCATCGGCCATTCCGACGCCCGACTGACGACCGCGCCCTGGGCGCGGGACCTGCTCACAGAGGAGCTGGCCAGGCAGGGGTTCCGCCTGGTGGAGCCTGAGGTCCAGGCCGACGTTCGGCTGCTGGTCTGCCCGCCCGGTGACGGCCGGGTTCGCGATCTGGTGGACCGATGGCGGCGCAGACACGGCTCTGACCTCGCGACGACTCCGGAGTCCTTCGCGATGGCGTCGGTGCCGGCCGATTCGACGGTGCTGATCACGGCCGCTGACAACCGCGGACTTGGTTACGCGCTGCTGGAGCTCTACGACATCGCCCAGAACAGCGCCGACGTGCTGGCGGAGTATCACGGACTCCGCGAGTACCTCGAGCGCCCGCGCAACGTCGCTCGTGGAATCACGCGGATCTTCACCACGGCGGCCACCGACCGGACATGGTTCCACGACCGGGCCTTCTGGCAGGACTACCTCACCCATCTCGCCTGCCAGCGGTTCAACCGGTTCAGTCTGGGCCTGGGTGCCATGAACGACTACCTCATCGACCGCCGGGTCACCGACAACTACCTCTGCTTCCCCTACCCGTTCCTGACCGGGGTGGACGGCTACGACGTACGGGCCGAGGGGGTCAGTGACGCCGAGCGGGAGCGGAATCTGGAGTCCCTGCGATTCATTGCCCGTGAGGCGACCCGGCGTGGTCTCGATTTCGGGCTCGGGTTGTGGAACCACGCCTACCGTTACGACCCGGACGCCGACACCGAGCGGTGGCCGATCAGAGGGCTGGGTCCGGACAACCATGCCGAGTACAGCCGGGATGGCCTCACCACCCTGTTGCAGGCCTGTCCGGAGATCAGGCGCCTGACCTTTCGGGTCCATTTCGAAGGCGGCGTACCTGAGCCCACGCACGAGTTCTGGCGGGTGGTGCTCAGCGGGCTTCCCCAGGTCGGACGTCTGGTCGAACTCGACTTTCATGCCAAGGGCGTGAGCGCGGAGCTGATCGCGATCGCCACGGATCTCGGCGTACCGCTGACGCTGTCGACCAAGCACTGGGGCGAACACCAGGGGTTGCCCTACCAGCAGGCCGCGATCCGCGAGAAGGAGCGGACCGGTCGTCGGAAAGCCGGCGAGAAGGCCGAGCCTGCAGGCGTGTGGGCACCCGGGACCGGGCACCCCGACGCGAAGGCGACCGGCACGCAGACCACCTCGCGCCGCAGCTTCACCCGCTATGGGTACGGCGACTACGCCCACACCAACCGGCCCTACCGACTGCTGCACCGGGTGTGGCCCGGAACCCAGCGGGTGCTGCTCTGGGGCGATCCGGTGCTGGCCGCCGGCTACGGCCGACACGCGGACTTCGCCGACGCGCTGGGCATGGAGTGGTTCGAGCCCATGTCCTTTCTGGGGAAGAAGGACAGCGCCGCGCTCGGGTCGCCGGACGGGCCGCGAACGAGCAGGCGGTTGTACCAGGACGACGACCTGCAAGCCGCCGCGGATGACTGGTGGAAGTACCGCCACACCTACCGCCTCCTCGGCCGCACCGCCTACGAGCCGGAGACCCCGGTGGCGGAACTGACCAGGGAGCTGCGGACGACCTTCGGTGCCGCGGCTGACGCGACCGGTCGCGCACTTGGCGCTGCCTCCCGGGTGCTGCCGCTGATCACGGTGCTCCACGTGCCGTCGACGGCGTGCAATGTCTACTGGCCCGAGATGCCGACTCCGGTGTCGCTGCTTCCGCGGACCGAGCGGATGGAGAGTCCGTACCGGGCCCAGGGTTGGCCGGCCAACTCCGACTTCGACATGACGCCTCCGTTCTCCTTCGGCAACGTCAGTCCGTTGGACCCCGAGTTGATCTACGGTGTGGATGAGTTCGCGGCCGATGTGTTGGCGGGACAGTGGCGCGGCAAGCACACGCCGGTGGAGCTCGCGGATCGGCTCGAGCAGTTGGCCGAGGAGGCGCTGACCGCCCTCTCCGAGGCCGAGCAGGCCGATGGCGGCAGTGGTGGTGGCGGCAGTGGTGGTGGCGGCAGTGGCGGCGGCGGCAGTGGCGGCGGCGGTGGTGGAGGCAACGAGCCGCTGTTCAGGGTCGTCGCCATCGATGTCCGGATCCAGGCGCAGCTCGCACGGTACTTCGCCTCCGCGCTGCGGGCCGCGGTCGCCTACGGGCTCCGATCACTCGGCCGGCCCATGCTGGCCCGCGCCGTCGATCACCAACGGTCCGCCATCGCCGCCTGGGACGCGATCGTCGAGGCGGCAAAGCCCTACGTCAGTGACCTTCCGTTCGGTCAGACCGACTTCTCCCGCGGCACCTGGGCCGACCGTCGCCCCGCCCTGCTCGCCGATCTCGCAGCGCTCGAAGCCACCCTGCAGGACACGGAGACCGCGGACACCGATGCCGATCCGGTCGCCCTCGAAGAGCAACTGACCACACCACCTGCCCCGATCGGAGAGCACACACCCGCGGAGTACTTCGAACCGGGGAAGGCGATCAAGATCAGCTGGCGAACCGAGGACGAACGGGTCACCGGCGTTCGCGTGCGGTGGCGGCCGGTCAACCAGGCCCTCGCCTACAGCTCTCTCGACCTGGAGCAACGAGACGGCGCCTTCGTCGGAGAGATCTCCACCGACACGGCCGGAAGCCTCTACTCCGTGCAGTACTTCTTCGAGGTCACAGCAGGCTACGCCGCCTGGCCGTACCCGGGGCTCGCTCCTGATCTGGCCAATCAGCCGTACTACGTGGTTCACACCGACCCCAAGACGCGTTGGGGACGTACGGCGAGCTGATCCCCAGGTGAGGGAAGGCGCTACCGCGCGGTCGGTTGGGCCCGCCCCTCTCGCCAGCGGAATGCTGGAGCCCCGCCGGCACCTGCAGCGTCACGGGAGATCAGGACACCTGGATCGGGTGCGTAAGCTCGGATGCGCGGGGGGCGTACGTTGCGCCTTGAGGGGAGGGCAGACGGTGAGCGGTCCGGGCAGGGGCGTACATCGTCGTGCCGGTGTGACCATGCACGATGTGGCTCGCCATGCCGGGGTGTCCACCATGACCGTGTCCAATGTGATCAACGGGCGGTCCCAGCGGGTGAGTGAATCGACCAGGAGTCGGGTGCTGGCGAGCATTGCCGCGCTCGGTTACCGGGTCAACATGGCGGCGAGGCACCTCCGCATGGGGCGGACGGGCATGGTTGGCCTGGCCGTTCCTGGTTTCGAGTCTGGGTATTATCCCGAGCTCGCTGGCCGTTTGGCCGATCGTTTCGCCGACCACGACCTTCGGTTGGTGATGGAACGGACTGGCGGCGAACGCCAGGCTGAGTTGGATGCGCTTGCTGCGGCGCGGTTGCGGACCTATGACGGCTTCGTTCTCAGCGTGGTTGCCGGCGACGCGGCCGATCTGGAACAGCTCAGCATCGACACACCCATCGTGTTGATCGGGGAGCGGGCCGTGCCGGCACGCTTCGATCATGTGTTGATGGACAACGTAGTCGGTGCCCGGCGAGCTACCGAGTTGCTGCTGGAGTCTGGAGCACGCCGGATCGCGCTCCTGGGTGGCGTACTAGGCGACAAGCAGTCGATGCCCGAGCTCCGCGCTCGCGGATATCGCGAGGCACATGAGGCGGCCGGACTGCCGGTCGACGAAAACCTGATCTTGTCGTGTTGCTTCCGGGTCGTCGACGGCTACACCTCCACGTTGACGTTGATCCGGGCCGGCGTTGACGTCGACGCCATCTTCGCGCTGACCGATTCGGCTGCCGTCGGAGCATTGCGTGCGCTCGCTGAGTCCGGTTTGCACGTTCCCAGGGATGTCCAGGTGATCGGATTCGACAACATCGCCGACAGTCGCTTCACACTGCCTGCGTTGACCACGGTGGAGCCGGGGAACGACGAGATGGCCGATGCGATCTGCTCCCTGTTGATGGAGCGGATCGAGCATGGTGGCGCATCTCGGCCAGCGCGGGTCGTCATGCCCGAGGCGAAGATCATCGAGCGTGACTCGACCCGCCGCTGACCGAACGATGGCCTATGCCAGGTCGAGGTGGATCGTACTGAACGAATGACGCGGCAGGGTGACCGTCAGCACTCCGCCGTCGAGGGCAAGGTCCAGATCGGCCGGAGCGACCGCGTCCGGAGCCGCCGTCGTGTTGTGGCGCTGTGGCTCATCCGCGGTGAGCACACGAGCGTGGTGTCCGGTGACGGTTCGACCGCGTAGGTCGAGAGTGAGCGTCGTGTCGGAGTCGAGCGCCAGGTTGCTGACCGAGATCAAGGCGTTTGCGCCCTTGGTGCTGGCCGAGATCGAGACCAGGTCGAGCTGTGCGCCATCCGCGTCGTAGGCGTCCGGCCGCTCGATCAGATGGACCGGGAGCTGCAGCGCGTCATGATGGCCCTTGTTCATCTCGAACACGTGGTAGGTGGGCGTGAGGACCATGCCTCCGGCGTCGTCGGTCAGGATCATCGACTGGAGGACGTTGACGGTCTGGGCGATATTGGCCATGTGGAGCCGGGCGGCGTGCTTGTGGAAGATGTCGAAGTGGACCCCCGCGACCAGGGCGTCGCGCAGGGTGTTCTGCTGGTACAGAAACCTCGGGTTCGTCCCTGGTTCGGTGTTCCACCAGGTGCCCCACTCGTCGCAGATCAGGCCGATCCTGCGCTTCGGGTCGTAGGCGTCCATGACCGCGGTGTGGCCCGCGATGACGCGGTCGATGTCGACCGCCTTGATCATGGTCGTGTAGTACTGCTCATCACTGAACGCCGTGGCCGGGTTCTTGTTGAGTCCGCTGCCGTCATGGGAGTAGTAGTGGAACGAGATGCCTTGGAACATGCCGCGCGGTTCACGGGCGCAACCAAGGCAGCTGACCGCCTTCATCAGGGTTTCGGTCCAGGCCAGGTCGTCATCGGCCGCGCCGGCGGCGATTCGGTACAACGTGTTGTCGCCATGGTTGCGGCAGAACGTCGAGTAACGCCGTGCTTCATCGGCGTAGGCTTCGGCGCGCATGTGTCCGCCGCAGCCCCAGGCCTCGTTGCCGAGACCCCAGTACGGCACCTTCCAGGGCTCGTCGCGGCCGTTGGCCTTGCGAAGCCGGGACATCGGGCTGTCACCGTCGCGGGTGAGGTACTCCACCCAGTCGCTCATCTCCTGCACAGTGCCTGAACCGATGTTGCCGTTGACATAGGCGTCGGCTCCGAGCAGTTCACACAAGGCCATGAACTCATGGGTGCCGAAGTGGTTGTTCTCCTCGACGTTGCCCCAGTGCGTGTTGACCATCCGGGGACGTTGCTCCTTCGGGCCGATACCGTCACGCCAGTGGTACTCGTCGGCGAAGCAGCCACCAGGCCAGCGCAGATTGGGAATCTGCAGAGCGCGCAGAGCCTCGACGACATCGAGACGGATGCCGCCCTCGTTCGGGATCGAGGAGTCCTCACCGACGTAGAAGCCGCCGTAGATGCACCGGCCGAGGTGCTCGGCGAAGTGGCCGTACAGATGTCGGCTGATCGTTGCGCCGGTGACATCGAGATCGACGACCGCGCGTGCGCTGGACATGGTCATGCTGAACCTTTCGGTGGTCGGCAGAGGGGAGGACCCCAGGCTGAACCGCGGCCGTAATCCCGCGCCCCTCGGCGTGAAGCGTTCAGTCGCCCGGCCGGGCCAGCGCCCGCCCTTCCCCTTCGTGGGTTTGACGTTATACCTTGAGCCGCGATCGATCCTAACGACGTCAGCTCTCCCGCGGGAGAGGTCGGGCGCGGAGTTCGAGGGGGACACATGACCGATCTGACCCGCGGCCACTCGCTGGAGACTCCCACGACCCACGACCTACGACTCTGGTACGACGAACCAGCCGGCGCGAGCTGGCTTCGTGCCCTGCCTGTCGGCAATGGACGGCTCGGCGCCATGGTGTTCGGCAACGTCGATGCCGAGCGGTTCCAGCTCAACGAGGACACGGTCTGGGCCGGTGGACCGTACGACTCCAGCAACTCCAAGGGAGCCGATGCCCTGCCGGAAGTCCAGCGCCTGGTGTTCGAAGGCCGATGGCGGGAGGCCCAGGACCTGATCAACGAGGCCTTCCTGGGAAGCCCGGTCGGGCAGCTGGCCTACCAACCCGTGGGTGATCTTCGGCTGACCTTCCCGACGCCGAGCGAGGTGACGGAATATCGCCGGCAGCTCGACCTCACCACGGCAACGGCCACCGTCGACTACGCAGCGGACGGTGTGCGGTACCGGCGCGAAGTGATCGCGAGCGCTCCTGACCAGGTAGTCGCGCTGCGCCTCACGGCGGACACCCCTGGGGCGATCACGTTCTCGGCAACCTTCGACAGCCCGCAACGCATGAACACGATCAGCCCCGACGATGCGACGATCGCGTTGGACGGTGTGTCCAGTGACATGGAAGGTGTCCCCGGGTCGGTGCGGTTCCTCGCGCTCGCCCGGGCCGTCACCCACGACGGCGAGGTCAGTAGCAGCGGCGGGGAACTGCGGATTACCGGTGCCGACAGCGTCACCCTGTTGATCTCGATCGGCACCAGCTACGTCAACTACCAGGATGTGAGCGGCGACTGTCAAGCGGTCGCGTGGGCTCACCTCCGCGACGCGGAGGACAGGCCGTACGACGAGCTCAGAAGGCGCCACATCGCTGACTACCGGGAACTGTTCGCCCGCACGTCAATCGATTTCGGACGTACCGCAGCCGCCGACCAGCCTACCGACGTACGGATCCAGCGCCACGCCACCACGGACGATCCCCAGCTTGCTGCGTTGCTGTTCCAGTACGGGCGGTACCTGCTGATCTCAAGCTCCCGGCCAGGCACCCAGCCCGCGAACCTGCAGGGCATCTGGAACGACCAGCTGGATCCGCCGTGGGGCTCGAAGTACACCCTCAACATCAACCTGCCGATGAACTACTGGCCGGCAGGGCCGACAAACCTGGCCGAGTGCCATCTGCCGGTCTTCGACATGATCGAGGACCTGAGCGTGACCGGGGCGCGTACTGCCGAGGTGCAGTACTGCGCCCGCGGTTGGGTCGCCCACCACAACACCGACGCCTGGCGCGGAGGCTCCGTCGTGGACGGCGCGTTCTGGGGCATGTGGCAGACCGGCGGCGCCTGGCTCAGCACGATGATCTGGGACCACTACCGCTTCACCGGGGACCTGGACTTCCTCCGGTCGTACTACCCGGCGATGAAGGCCGCCGCCGAATTCTTCCTCGACTCGCTGGTGGAGGAGCCCGGTCTCGGGTGGCTGGTCACCAACCCGTCGAACTCACCGGAGCTTGCCCACCACCCTGACGTAAGCGTGTGCGCCGGGCCCACCATGGACATGCAGATCCTCCGTGACCTATTCGGAGCTTGCGTCAGCGCCAGTGCGATCCTCGGTGTTGATCCCGAATTCCGCGCCCACGTGCTTGCCACCAAGGAACGCCTCGCACCTCTGCAGATCGGTGCGCGGGGCAACCTCCAGGAGTGGCTCCATGACTGGGTGGAGGCAGAGTCACACCACCGGCACGTCTCCCACCTGTACGGCTTGCATCCCAGCAACCAGGTCACCAGGCGAGACACCCCCGAGCTGTTCGAGGCGGCGCGGCGGACCCTGGAGTTGCGTGGCGACGCGGGAACCGGCTGGTCGCTGGCCTGGAAGATCAACTTCTGGGCGCGCCTCGAGGAGCCGGAACGGGCGCACGAACTACTCAGCGAGCTCCTCACGCCCGACCGGCTGGCCACGAACATGTTCGACCTGCATCCGCCGTTCCAGATCGACGGCAACTTCGGCGCGACGTCGGGCATCGCCGAGATGCTCTTACACAGCCACAACGACGAGTTGCACCTGCTGCCGGCGCTCCCGGCCGCCTGGCCGACCGGCGCGGTGAGTGGGCTCCGCGGCCGCGGAGGCTACACCGTCGGTGTGGCATGGAGCGACGGCCAGGCCGACGAGATCCTCATTGCCGCCGACCATACCGGCCGCGTGAGGGTACGCGGTCGGATGTTCGCCGGGCGCCACGTCGTGCTGGACCTCACACATGGCGACACCGCGAGAACGACGAAGGCCGATACGGACCTGATCGAACTGGACGCCGAAGAGGGACACACCTACCGGGCGTACGCATCCGGCGCGGCCATGGAGTAGGACATCGCCACGAGGCATGGCCAGGCCGCTGGTGCGGTGTCTTGCACCGGCGGCCTGGCCAGTCGATGTTTCGTGCCGCCGAGGGAAGGCGGTCGCCTTTCCTAGGCGCTGCGGAAGTACTGCTCCGGTCTGGCGGGTGCGGGGTCGGGATAGATCCAGGACTCGCGCATCTTGGGGACGTTCATGAAGTCGTTCTGGACGATGTTGTAGCGAGTGGGCAGGACGGTGCCGATGAGGTAGAACTCCTGTTGCGCGATGTCCAGGATCTGCATGAACAGCTCGCGTTGCCGTGCCTCGTCGGGAGTGACCTTGATCTCGTCGTAGAGCTCCATCTGCCGGAGGGGTTGAGCGGGTGGCTTCTCGCCGCCATCGCCGCCGGAGTCGTACCAGAGTCCCCACTGTGTGGCGAAGAGGGACCCTGCGTTCAGAGGGAGATACCACTTAGGATCCAGGATGGCGTCGTAGAGCCCGTTCTCTCCGGCGTACAAGACCGCCTGGTGCTTGTTCACTCCCGTTCGTTCGAAGAAGAGGTCCGTCGACTCCGGGTTGATGTCCAACTGCACGCCGACACGCTTCCAGTAGCCCTGGACCATCTCCGCCACGTCCGGCCAGGTCGGGTCGAAACCGATCGGGATCTCGACGGTGAAACGGATGGGTTTGCCGTCGCCACGGAGCCGAACGTCGTCGCTGTTCCGCTCGGTGAAGCCGGCGTCATCCAGAAGCTTGTTGGCCTTTGCCATGTCGAACTCGGTGTACTGCTTGGCCAGGGTCTCGTGGAAGAAGTCACCCTCTCTTCGGGGAGCGACCTGGCACGGCTCGCCCTGCCGTTGGTAGACCGCGGTGATGATCTCGTCGCGGTCGATCGCATGCGACAGCGCTATCCGAAAGTCCCTGTTCTGGAACACCTCCCGCAACGCGGGGTCCTCGACCGTCATGTTGAACGAGACCGTCGTGTAGTTGGTGTCGGCGGTGACGAGCGGAGCGAAGTGGTAGCCTCCGCTCTCACGCTCGCGTGCGAACACCGGTTTGTTGTCCGGCGTCAGGAAGTCGCTCGGTGGAAGCGTGTATCGACCCTCCGTGGTCCGCAGTACGGCCACTTCCGCATCCTGGACGACTTCCACGACCACCCGGTCCAGGTAGGGCAGTTGGCTACCTTCCGGATCGGTCTTCCAGTAGTAGGGGTTGCGCTCGACGACGAGTCGGTCACCTCCCAGTGGGATGGTTACGCGCCACGCCAGCAAGGTCGGAAACTCGGCGTTCTGCCATGGGCCGAGGTCGAGGAGCCCGGCACCACCTTTGGCGAGGAAGTGCTCGGTCCAGGTGGAGTGGCCCTCCTGCTTGGCCAACTCCTCGGCGTCGGGGTTGAGCTTCTTGTGGAACTCCTGCAGGTAATGCTTGGGCAAGCTCGTGAGGATGATGCCATCGGGCGAGGCGAGCCGCTGCAGGAAGAACGCGTGCGGCTCGGAGAAGCTGAACCGACAGGTGTAGTCGTCGACCTTCTCCAGATTAGCCGGCTCACCACCCGAGGTGAGCCAACTTGGAAAGTCCGGATACAACTCCTCATTACTCAGCACGTCCTCGTACGCGAAGACGATGTCATCGGCAGTGAACGGCTCCCCGTCAGACCAGCGCATTCCCTCACGCAAGGTGAAGGTGTAGGTCCTGCCATCGTCGGAGGCCTCCCACGACTTCGCCACCATGGGAACGACCTTGGTCCATTCGATGTCCCAGCCGACGAGTTGCTCATAACCGAAGTACTCGTATCCCCCGGCAAGTTCAGTGACGCAGTTGATCCACTCGCCTCCGTAGGTGCCCATCCTCTCTACGGGCCTGACGACCAACGGCTCCTTGGGCAACCTCTCCTTGACCGGCGGCAACTTCCCTGCCTTGACCTGCTTGGCCAGAGACGGCGCCTCCATGCCCTTGGCGCCGCTGGCCTTGGAAGGGCCGTCGTTCCCGCCCGGGCGAGTGGAGAGTGCGTCGCATGCGGTAGCCGAAGTCGTCGCCAGGAACGCCGCGCCCCCCGTCGCCAGCAGCTGTCGCCTCGTCAGACCAGCCTTGAGGCTAGTGTGATCCACGGAGATTCTCCTTTCTCATCCTGCGTCGCAATAGCAGCCCGCTCAGGCAGCCCGCGTAGCGACAGCGGCTGCCGGCAGAAAACGGACCGAGCTGTGCTACTCGGTGCGGAGAGCTGCCCCCGGGCAGCAATGTGGGCGACCGTGGCGTCTGATTGCGACGCCGACGAAGACCTGACAACGACCCCTGTCGGCCGAAGCCTTACTGGACAGCAGTTTCGGGCCCCAACTCGCGACTGGATTCCAGCGCCACATGAGTTGTAACGTCAAACCTGGTCGACATCAGGGCCTTCGGCAAGGCCGACGGGGAACGAAAAGTTTCGACCGGGGCGGTCAGCCGCCGAGGGCCTTCCACCCCTTGCGGCGTGGTTCGAGTAGCGCCTCGGCCTCGATCTCTACCTTCCACCGCGGGTCCAGGAGTCCGGCCACCACGACCATCGTCGCGACCGGGCGTACCTCCCCGAAGACCTTGCCGTGCACGCGACCCACCGCATCCGCATAGGACGCGTCGGTGAGGTAGATCCGGGTGCGTACGACGTGCTCGGGGGCGCCACCCACCTGGGCGAGAGCGGTGAGGATGATCTCCAGGCAGCGGAACGCCTGGACCCCCGGATCCGGATCGACCTCGCCGTCGTCCCAGACCGGTGCGGTGCCGGCGACGAGAATCCGGTCACCGACGGAGATCGCCCGGCTGAAGCCGATCTCCTTCTCGTACGGCGACCCTGACGACACCCGTTGACGTGGCATGGGACTCACTCCCTCGGTCGGGGTGTCGAGGATCTCATGGGGACGTGCTGGCGCCGGCCGCGCGGGACCTGGCTCCCCGCCTGGGGGTGGACGCCGCAGCTCGGCGTACTGAGGTGGTACGGGACACATGGACGACCGTGGCGCGGACCACGCAGTCGGCGAGGTGGTCATTGACCATGCCGGTGGCCTGCATCATCGCGTAGCAGGTCGTGGGGCCGACGAAGGCGAATCCGTTCCGCTTCAACGCCTTCGCCATGGCGGTCGACTCAGGAGTCTTGGCGGGTACGTCGGCCAGGGTCAGGGGGGCGGGGCGCCCGTCCGGCTCGGGTGCGTACGACCAGAGGAACCCGGCGAGCCCGTCGGGTAGTTCCAGCGCTGCGCGGGCGTTGCGGAGGGCCGCGCTGACCTTCGCCCGGTTGCGGACGATCGCGGTGTCGGCGAGCAGGCGCGCCTCGTCCGCCTCGTCGTAGCCCGCGACCGTGGCGATGTCGAAATCGGCGAAGGCCCGCCGGAACCCGGGGCGCTTGCGCAGGATCGTCAGCCAGGACAAGCCGGACTGGAATGCCTCGAGGGTCAGGCGTTCGAACATGCCACGGTCGTCACGGACCGGCTGGCCCCACTCCTCGTCGTGGTAGGCGATGTAGTCCGGAGTGGAGTTGGCCCAGGGGCACCGGGTGGCGCCGTCCGGGCCGACCGGTGCGCTCACGGCTCCCCGGCGCCCGCGTGCCGGCCGGAGGACTCATGCGGGTGCGGTGGGTAGGTGGACTCGAGCGGCCCGCGTTCCGGCGTGTCGACGGGCTCTCGGGCCCACGGGTCGAGCAGGGCCGCCGCCTCGTCGTCACGGAGGTTTCCGGTCCGTTCGGGGTGTCCGGGGTGTCCGGGGTGCCCGGGGTTTGCGGGGTGTCCGGGGTTTGCGGGGTGTCCGGGGTTTGCGGGGTGTTCGGGGTTTGCGGGGTGTCCGGGGTTTGCGGGGTGTGCGGGATCGGGCTCGGCAGGGTGCCAGAGGCCTGGATCGGCGCCGACGAGGACGTCGCCGGTGGCACGATGCCCGGGCCGGGAAGGGTAACCGTCGCCAGGGGCTCCGCTGACGCCGGACGTGGTGGGGGGCATGCCGGGAGCGTTGGCCGGATCGGTAGCCGCATGGTGCCCGTAGCCGGATTCCCGGCCGGCCTCACCAAGCCGCGCGAGCCGGGCATCGCGGGCGGCGATCTCGTGCACGAGGCGCCGGATCACCTCGTCCACTTCGTCCATGCGATAACCACGGAGTACGACGGAGAAGTCGACGTCGCTGAGGTCGTCCGCGCTCAGTGGCCGGTCCGCGGGCAGGCGGACGTCGCGCCGGTCCGGATAGGCACGTGCCATCGCGCCGCCACGCCCCACCGCGACTGTGGCGGTGAGACCGAGGACAACGACCACCAGGGCGACCCACAACCAGGTCATGGCCTGATCGTGCCATGTCAGCCCATCCACGTGTCGGGTGGGGACGCCGGGAAACCGCGTTCTGGTCCGAAATCGGGCTGCGCCTTGCGTACGATGCGCGGCAAGTCCCCACGATGCGCGCCACATTGGCCGCGCACCGTGGGCATTGGTCACGTAAACGTGATCATTTCGCCCCAGGTGCGAGGCTGGGGGTGGTCCGGACACCCCGACGAGCCGGACGCGCAGGGAGGACAGATGTGGCTGCGGCTGGGGAGCCGGGCGTTCGGGCCGGACGAGCATGCGGTCATGGCGATCGTCAACCGTACGCCGGACTCCTTCTACGACCGTGGAGCGACCTATTCCGACGGTCCGGCGTTCGACCGGGTGGCCCAGGTCGTCGCCGAGGGCGCGGCGATCGTGGACATCGGCGGCGTCAAGGCGGGTGAAGGCACGGAGGTGAGCGTCGCCGAGGAACTCCGGCGTACCGTCCCCTTCGTCGCCGAAGTCCGCTCCCGCTGGCCCGACCTCGTCCTGAGCGTCGACACCTGGCGGGCACCAGTCGCCCGGGAGCTCTGCGCGGCAGGGGCGGACCTGATCAACGACACCTGGTCCGGGGCGGATCCGGCCCTCGCCGAGGTCGCGGCGGAGTACGACGTCGGGATCGTCTGCTCACACACCGGCGGTCTGCCACCGCGAACGGACCCGCGCCGGCCGGCCTACGACGACGTCGTGACCGACGTACTGGCCCGCGTGGGTGGGCTGGCCGAGCACGCCCTGGCTGTCGGCGTACGACGGGACGCCATCCTGATCGACCCCACCCACGACTTCGGCAAGACGACCGCGCACTCCCTCGAGATCACCCGGCGACTCGACGAACTCGTGCGTACGGGCTGGCCGGTGCTGGTGGCCCTGTCCCGGAAGGACTTCGTGGGCGAGACGTTGGATCTCCCGGTGGAGCGGCGGCTGGCGGGCACACTGGCCGCCACCGCGGTGTCGGCGTGGCTGGGTGCGCGGGTGTTCAGGGCGCATGACGTACGCGAGACCCGGCAGGTGCTGGACATGGTGGCCTCGATCCGGGGTACGCGACCACCCGCGGCCCCCCGGCGCGGCCTCTGACCGGCGCGCCGGCCCGCCACGCCCGACCGCGGCTCAGCCCTCCGGACCCACGGGCCGGCCGTTGCCGGAAACCAGGTCGCCCGAAACTACGCCGCCGGAAACCATGTCCGGCACCTCCGAGGAACCGGCGGCCTCGGACTCGACGGCATGGATGCGGCTTACGGCCTCGTCGACGTCATCGGTCACGAACAGCATGTCGACGTCGTGCGGCTTGATCTTGCCCCCGGCCACCGCGGTGTCGCGCAGCCAGGCCAGCAGACCGGACCAGTACGCCGTGCCGATCAGTACGACGGGGAAGCGCGTCACCTTCCGGGTCTGGACCAGGGTGAGCGCCTCGAAGAGTTCGTCGAAGGTGCCGAAGCCGCCGGGGAGCACCACGAAACCCTGGGCGTACTTCACGAACATCGTCTTGCGCGCGAAGAAGTACCGGAAGTTGAGCCCGACATCGACCCAGTGGTTCATGCCCTGCTCGTACGGCAGCTCGATGCCGAGTCCGACGGAGATCCCGCCCGCTTCGCTCGCGCCCTTGTTCGCGGCCTCCATGACGCCCGGACCACCGCCGGTGATGACGGCGTAACCGGCGTGGGCCAGTGCGCTGCCGAGGCGTTCGGCGGTGGCGTAGTCGGGGTCGGTCCGCGCCGTGCGCGCGCTGCCGAACACGCTGATCGCCGGCCCGAGCTCGGCGAGCATCCCGAAGCCCTCGACGAACTCGGACTGGATCCGCATCACCCGCCACGGGTCGGTGTGCACCCAGTCACCGGAACCACGGCTGTCGAGGAGTCGCTGGTCCGTCGTGCTCGCGTCGGCTGACCGAGACACCTGGCCGCGGCGCGTCACGATCCGCCCCCGCTGCTCGACCGGGCTGTCGGCGCGGGCGTGGTTCCTCGGCTGCTCACCGTGCTCGGCCGGGACGTTCTGCTGGTGGGACATCCTTCGAATGGTAGATGCCCAGCGCCACACCGCACGGTCGATGCTCGATCCGGGCCCACCGCCGCCGAGCGCCGCCGAGCGCTACCGGCCCGGCGGCGGCTGACTCGAGGCGAAGGTCTACCGGACCCGGCGACGGCATCATGGCGCGCCCGAGCCCGACTACGGTGGGGTGACGTGGACCCGGACGAGATCATCCGGCTGCGTCGCGACTTCCACCGCCACGCAGAGCCGGCATTTCTGGAGATTCGTACGTCCAGCATCGTGGTCGCGCGGCTGAGGGGCCTCGGGATCGAAGTACGGCGCGGCACAGAGGCCATGCGGACCGATGGCGTGGCCCGCTACCCGGACGCGATGACCCGGGAGCGGATACGTGGGCGCGCGGTCGAGTCCGGCGCCGATCCCGACCTCGCCGCCTGCGCGGCTGGCGAAGGCACCGCCGTCATCGCCGAGATCGCCGGTAACCGTCCGGGGCCGACCTGGGGCGTGCGCTGCGACATGGACGCCCTGCCCCTGGCCGAGGCGACCGACGAGGACCATCGTCCGACCGCGCTGGGATTCGCCTGCCAGGACGGGTTCATGCACGCCTGCGGCCACGACGGTCACACCGCGATCGGACTCGCCCTCGCCGCCCGGCTGTCCGACCACGACTTCCCCGGCCGGGTACGGATCCTCTTCCAGCCGGCCGAGGAGGGCGGGCGCGGTGCGGCAGCGATGATCGCGGCGGGTGCGGCCGATGGCATCGACCGGTTCGTCGCGGTCCACCTCGGGTTGGGACTGCCGAGCGGTCTGGTCGCTGGCGGCTGCGAAGGCCTCCTCGCCACCCACAAGCTCCGAGCGGTGTACCGGGGCGAGGCCGCGCACGCCTCCGGCGCCCCGGAGCAGGGCCGCAACGCGCTCGTCGGCGCCGCGAGCGCCCTGCTCAACGTGATGGCCCTGCCGAGGTACGCCGCCGCCGACACCCGGCTCAACGTCGGCACCCTGCACGGCGGGGACAACGTCAACATCGTTCCGTCGTACGCGGAGATGACGCTGGAAGCGCGCTCGACCGACGCCGACATCTGTGACGCACTGACCGCCCGCGTGGAGGCGGTCCTGCGTGGAGCGGCCGCCATGCACGACCTGACCGTCGTGATCGAACGCACCGGCGGGTCGACCACGATGACCTGCGACCGCCAGCTGGTCGACGCCATCGTGGCGATCGCCGCGGAGAAGTACGGCGACGAGCGCGCCGTCGCCCTGCGGCCCCTCGGCGGGAGCGACGACGCGAGCCTGTTCGCCCGTGAGGTGCAGGGGGCCGGCGGGCTCGCGACGTACATGCTCGTCGGCGGTGGCAACCGTGCGCCACACCACCATCCGTCGTTCGACATCGACGAGGCGTCCATCCCCGTGGCCGTGGACGTGCTCGAGGCACTGCTCCGCGGGACAGCGAACGGCCGAACGGCGTGAACGTGCCATCATCGATCACCATGCGCTTCTCGGCTCTCTCCCACCTGTCCTGCCCACGTTGCGACCAGCACCACGACGCCGACCAGGTGACGAACGTCTGTACGTGCGGTTCGCCTCTGCTCGTCGACTACGACCTGGCCGAGGTCGGCAGCGGGATGTCCCGCGACGAGATCGCCGGCCGGGCACCGTCGCTGTGGCGCTATCACGAGCTGCTGCCGGTACGCGCGGAGTCGCAGGTCATGTCGCTCGGCGAGGGGATGACGCCGCTCGTGCCGCTTGCTTCGTACGGGCGGGAGGTCGGTGTTGACCGGTTGCTCATGAAGGACGAGGGACTGGTGCCCACGGGTTCGTTCAAGGCGCGCGGTGCCGCGGTCGGGGTGTCACGGGCGCGCGAGCTGGGCGTGAAGAAGATCGCGATGCCCACCAACGGCAACGCCGGGTCGGCGTGGGCGACCTACGCGGCGCGGGGAGGAATGCAGAGCCTGATCGCGATGCCGTACGACGCACCGGAGATCTGCCGCCGTGAGTGCGCCGTCGTGGGAGCGGAACTGGTCCTCGTCGACGGGCTGATCGGTGACGCTGCTGCCGTCGTACGCACGGCGCTGGCCGAACGGGACGGCTACTTCGACGTGTCGACCCTGCGCGAGCCGTACCGGATCGAGGGCAAGAAGACGATGGGCCTCGAGATCGCCGAACAGCTCGGTTGGCGGATGCCCGACGTGATCCTCTACCCCACCGGCGGCGGTGTCGGGCTGATCGGGATCTGGAAGGCGCTGCGCGAGCTGCTGTCGCTGGGCTGGGTGTCCGGGTCGCTACCGCGGCTCGTGGCGGTGCAGGCGGAGGGTTGCGCGCCGATCGTGTCGGCGTACGAACGAGGCGCGGCGGAGAGCGAGCCCTGGCCGGACGCTCGGACGGTGGCGTTCGGGATCACGGTGCCGAAGGCGCTCGGGGACTTCCTCATCCTGCGGGCGGTACGAGAGACGGGAGGGTGCGCGGTCGCGGTGTCGGACGCGGACCTGCTCGCCGCGCAGCGCCGGGTGGCGGAGCTGGAGGGTGCGTTCGTGTGCCCGGAGGGTGCGGCGGCGTTCGAGGCCGTACGCCAGCTCAGGGCGGCCGGCTGGATCGCCGCAGGTGATGAGGTCGTGGTGCTCAACACCGGTACGGGTCTGAAGTACCCCTCGACCGTCCCGCTCCCCGAGGCGTCCTGACCCGCGCCCCCGCCGCCGCGCGCCCCGCGAGCCGCGCCCATCGGGCACCGCAAGGCTCGTTCAGCGGGCCCCGAGGCTCGTTCATGATCATGAAAGGAAAGCGGCGTATGGGCCTGCAGATCTTTCATGATCACGATCATGATCACGGGGAGCCGGGCTGGGGGTTTGGGCTGGGGGTTTGGGCTGGGGGTTTGGGCTGGGGTTTCGGGCTGGGGGTTTGGGCTGGGGGTTTGGGCTGGGAGCGCGAGAAGGTCAGGCCGTGAGCCAGGCGGTGAGGCGTTCCTCGCACTGGTGCAGCTCCGCGATCTCGACGTACTCGTCCTTGGTGTGGGCCAGCTGTGACTCGCCCGGGCCGTAGTTGACCGCCGGCACGCCCAGCTCGGCGAAGCGGGCGACGTCGGTCCAGCCGAACTTCGGCCGCGGCTCGGCCTTCACCGCCGCAACGAAGTCGGCCGCTGCCGGGCGATCCAGCCCTGGCAATGCCCCCGGTGCGCTGTCGCGAAGTTCGACGGCGTGGTCGCCGAACACCTCGCGCACGTGCGCGAACGCCTCGTCCTCCGACCGGTCCGGCGCGAAGCGGTAGTTGACGGTGACCCGGCACTCGTCCGGGATCACGTTGCCCGCGACACCGCCGGTGACGCCGACGGCGTGGAGCCCTTCGCGATAGACGAGATCGTCGATCGGGACCTCGCGCGCCTGGTAGGACGCCAGCCGGGCCAGCACCTCGCCGGCGGCGTGGATCGCGTTCGCGCCCATCCACGCCCGTGCGCTGTGCGCCCGCTTGCCACGCAGGACGATGTCGGCCCGCAGAGTGCCCTGGCACCCGCCCTCGACCTGGGCGCTCGACGGTTCCATGAGGACGGCGAAGTCCGCGGCCAGCACGGCGGGCGAGTGCCGGGCCAGCTGGCCGAGCCCGTTCTTCTCGGCCTCGACCTCCTCGCAGTCGTAGAAGACGTACGTCACGTCGCGGACAGGTTCGGCGACCGCGGCAGCGAGGCGGAGCGCCACCGCCACGCCGCCCTTCATGTCGCACGCCCCGAGCCCGTAGATGCGGGTGCCGACCCGGCGCGACGGCAGGTTGCCCGCCTCCGGCACGGTGTCGAGGTGTCCCGCCACGACCACGCGCTCGGCGCGGCCCTGCTCGGTTCGCGCCACGATGGTGTTGCCGCGCCGCGTCGTCGACAGATGCGACAGGGGCCGCAGCGCAGCCTCGACCCGGTCGGCCAGCGCCCGCTCGTTTCCGCTCACCGACTCGCAGTCGACGAGGGACTCCGTGAGCGAGGCGACGTCCGAGCCGAGATCGAGTTGATCCTGCGAAGGCATGCGGGCAGTCTGCCACCCGGCGCGGCGAGGCGGACTCTGCCGCGTACATCCTCGTCGGTGATGCCATGGTGATGCGTGGTGTGATGACCTCGTGAGCAGAGCCGTGGAGCGGTCCAATCGCCTACTGCTGCGCGCCCGCGACGCGATGGACCGTGCGTACGCAGAGCCCCTCGACGTCCCAGCTCTCGCCCGGATCGCCCACGTCTCCGAGTCGCACTTCATCCGGACATTCCGGGCGACGTTCGGCGAGACGCCACACCGGTACCTCCAGCGGAGGCGGGTGGAGCGGTCGATGTTCCTGCTCCGCGAGAGTGACCGCAGCGTCACCGACATCTGCCTCGAGGTCGGCTTCACGAGCCTCGGCACGTTCAGTAGAACCTTCCGCGACATCGTGGGCGAGTCGCCGTCGGGGTATCGACGGCGCATCGACCGCACCGCGGTCCCCAGCTGTTTCGTGATGTCCTGGACACGACCGAGCGGCCCGATGGAGTTGGCGCCGGCCGTGAAGAGCAGTTTCGGAGAAGCTCCCGCTTCCGCCGCTGACTAGCGTCGTGACCGAACCGTTCCCACGTCCAAACACCCAGGAGAACCACCATGTACAACAACATCAACATCTCGCACGTCTTTGTCCTCGACCAGGACGAGGCGTACGACTTCTACGTCAACAAGCTGGGCCTCGAGGTCGCCGCGGACATGGATCTCGGCGTCATGCGATGGCTGACCGTCCGCGTCCCGGGAGATCCGGACCGCCAGATCCTGCTGGAGAAGCCGGGCCCGCCCTCGATCGACGAGGCTTCGGCGGAGCAGATCCGCGACCTCGTCACCAAGGGGGCGACCGGCTTCACCTTCGGTCTCACGACCGACGACTGCCGCAAGACTTACGAAGTACTGAAATCGCGCGGCGTGGAGTTCACCCAGGAGCCGACCGAGCACTTCTACGGCATCGACTGCGGCGGACGCGACCCGTTCGGCAACCACTTCCGGATCGTCCAGCTTGCGCCGGAACCGATCGAGCCGCCGGCCCAGTCGTGAGCCTGCCGGCCTGGTAGGCCGCAACGCTGTGGGACCGGGTGGATCCCGGTCCCCAGGTGCTCACCCAGCCGCGGCGGCGACCAGCTTGTCGAACAACGCGTTCATATCGTCGTTCACCGTCTGACGCTCGGGGTGTGCGTCGTACCAGTCGACGATCTCCCTGGCACCGGCGGCGAACGGAATGGTCGCCACATAGTCCGGCACGAGGGCCTTGACCTTGGAGTTGTCGAAGATCACCGAGTGCGCCTTGTCGCCCAGCAGCGCACCCTCGAGGTTGGGTTCGGCCGCCACGATCGTGTCCGACGCGACGTGGACGAGGTTCGCCTCGACTCCGGCCGCGGCCGCGAGCGCGTCGTAGATCTCGTTCCACGTCGTGATCTCGTCGGTCGTGATGTGGAAGCTGTCGCCGACGGCCTTCGGGTGGCCGAGCAGGCCGACGAACGCCTTGGCGAAGTCGGTGTGGTGCGTGATCGCCCAGAGTGAGGTGCCGTCGCCGTGCACCACGACGCCCTGGCCCTGACGCATCCGGTGGATGTCGGTCCAGTGCCCCATCGTCGGAATGGCTGTCCGGTCGTAGGTGTGCGAAGGGCGGACGACGGTGGCCGGGAACCCGCGCTCGCGGTACGCCGACATGAGCAGGTCCTCGCAGGCGATCTTGTTGCGGGAGTACTGCCAGTGGGGGTTGCGCAGCGGCGTGGACTCGACGATGGGCAGCCTCCCTGGCGGCGTCTGGTAGGCCGACGCCGAGCTGATGAAGACGTACTGGCCCGTCCGCCCGGAGAACAGGTCGATGTCGCCCTGCACCTGGTCGGGTGTGAAGGCCACGAAGTCGACCACGACGTCGAACTCCCGGTCTCCGAGCGCCGACCGCGCGGACTCGGGGTCACGGATGTCGCCCTGGATCACCTCGGCGCCCTCGGGCACCGCGCGGTGCGTTGTCGTGCCGCGATTGAGGATCGTGAGGTCGATCCCGGTCGCGACGGCTCTGGCGCCGCAGGCGGAGCTGATGATGCCCGTGCCACCGATGAACAAGACCTTGAGCGACGTCATGTGCTGGTTGCTCCCCTGGTGAGAAAGCCGGCAGGCAAACGGTCGGAAACCGCAGTCCGCACGACATCTTGCCACTGCCCGGCGGGTCCGGCGGGCGACGATTCACACCCTGGACGACCCAACCCGGCCGGAAACTTTCGCTCCGGCGCATCCCCGGCCACCGTGGGCGAACTTTGCGGACCCGCGCGCAGGCCGAGCCCGCGCTCTGGCAGGCTGAATGCCATGACCGACACACCTGGTGCCTGGGGCTTCGGAGTCGCCACCTCGACGTACGCCGGCAGGATCCTCGACACCTGGTACCCGACGCCCGCGCTGGGACCACCGGGACCCGAGGACGACCAACCTCCGGCCGAGCTCGTCGCGCTCGAAGGGGACGACGAACTGCGGAGAGTACGCACCACTGTCGTACGTACCGTCCTCGCGTCGCTCGACCACCCGCCGGCCGACGCGCCGGACGCCTACCTGCGACTGCACCTGCTCTCGCACCGGCTGGTCCGCCCGCGCGATGCCAACGTCGAGGGGATCTTCGGTGTCCTCGCCAACGTCGTCTGGACCAGCGAGGGACCTTGTGACGTCGACGCCTTCGAGCAGACCCGCCGGCGGCTGCGGGCGGCTGGCCGGGCGGTGACCGTCTACGGGATCGACAAGTTCCCGCGAATGGTCGACTATGTCGTACCGGCCGGGGTACGCATCGCCGACGCCGACCGGGTACGGCTCGGGGCACACCTCGCCGAGGGCACGACGGTCATGCATGAAGGCTTCGTCAACTTCAACGCCGGCACGCTCGGCTCCTCCATGGTGGAGGGCCGGATCTCGGCCGGCGTGATCGTCGAGGACGGCTCGGACATCGGTGGCGGCGCCTCGATCATGGGCACCCTCTCGGGCGGGAACACCCAGGTCGTCTCGATCGGCAAGCGCTGCCTGGTCGGTGCCAACGCCGGCATCATGATCTCGCTCGGCGACGACTGCGTGGTCGAGGCGGGCTGCTACATCACGGCTGGCTCGAAGATCCGGCTCCCCGACGGCGAGATCGTCAAGGCGCTCGAGCTGTCTGGCATGCCCGGCCTGCTGTTCCGCCGCAACAGCCTCTCCGGCGCCCTGGAGGCACTCCCCCGCGGTGGAACCGGCGTCGAGCTCAACACCGCCCTCCACGCCAACGACTGACTCCGGGACGACTGATGCGCGGGGGCAAGGTTGTCCGAGTCTGCCTCGGACTCGCGGCGGCCGGCGCTGTGGTGGTCATCGGCGCCAAGATCGCGTCGGAGAAGCTGTTCGAGCAGCCGCTCGTCGACGGCTGCTCTGCCCGCGTGTTGGACAGGACCACCCGGCTCAGCATCGAGGAGGCCGAGAACGCCGCCCTGATCTCGGCTCTGTCAGTGCAGCGTGGGATGCCGGCACGGGCCGCGACCATCGCCCTGGCGACGGCGTTCCAGGAGTCCGGCCTACGCAACATCGACTACGGCGATCGCGACTCGGTAGGCCTCTTCCAGCAACGGCCGAGCCAGGGCTGGGGGACGCCCGAGGAGATCCTCGACCCCTACTACGCGACGTCACGCTTCTACACCGCGTTGGCGAAGATCGACGGCTATGACGCGATGGAGATCGCCGACGCGGCGCAACTGGTCCAGAACTCCGCGGACGGTGGCGCCTACGCCCAGCACGAGCCGGGTGCGCGGGCCCTCGCGTCGTCGCTGACCGGCGAGACGCCGGCCGCATTCTTCTGCGAGCTGCGGGAGGCACCCACCACCGCCGACCCGGACGCCCTCCGCAGCGAGTTGGCGAAGGCGTTCGGTAGCAGCCCGGACAGCGCGCGGGCCGGAGACGTCGCCAGCCGGTCCCGCACGACGGCCGACGGGGCCGGTCCAGACGAGGTGCGCACGGATGGTCGGGGTAGGAATCCCGGCGCTGGCGGCGACGGCGCTGGCTCTGGCGGCGACGGCGCTGGCTCTGGCGGCGACGGCCCTGGCTCTGGCGACGACGAGGAAGGAACCGTCGACATCCCCCTCGGTGACACGGCACCGTCGTACGGATGGTCGGTCGCCCAGTGGGCGGTGGCGTACTCCCAGCGGTTCGGGATCGTGTCGGTGTCCTATGGCGAGCGCACCTGGTCGGCTGCGGAATCGACCAAGGGGTGGCGACAGGCCGATCAGTCGGCTCCCGCGGGTCGGATCCGCATCGTGCTCGCCACCGGGTAACAGCCTCGTCCGTGGACTTCCACGTCCCGGAGTCCCAGGCCCTCGCCGGCCCTTCCCCGCGAACCTCGCCGGCCCTTCCCCGCGAACCTCGCCGGCCCTTCCCCGCGAACCTCGCTGCAAATGACCACGCTACCCATGCCTGTGGTTGCCGCCGAGGCACCGACACCTGTCCCGGATTTCGAACGCATGGGCAGCGTGGTCATTTGCCGAGTTTGCCGAAGGTCGGCGGACGCACGACCCCAGGCGGAGCCCAGCACTGCCCGGCCCCCACCCTGCATGCTCAGCGTGGTCATTTGCCGAGTTTGCCGAAGGTCGGCGGACGCGCAACCCCAGCCGAGGCCCAGCGCGTGGATGCTCAGCGCTGGTCGATCGGAACGAACGAGCGCTCGGGCTCGCCGATGTAGACCTGGCGCGGGCGACCGATCTTGGTCGCCGGATCGCTGACCATCTCCCGCCACTGGGCGATCCAGCCGGGCAACCGGCCGATGGCGAACAGCACGGTGAACATCGTGGTCGGAAAGCCCATGGCGCGGTAGATCAGGCCGGTGTAGAAGTCGACATTGGGGTAGAGCTTTCGCTCGACGAAGTAGTCGTCGTGCAACGCGACTTCCTCGAGTTCCTTGGCGATGTCGAGAAGTTGGTCGGACTTGCCGAGCCGAGCGAGCACATCGTCTGCGGTCTTCTTGATGATGGCGGCCCGCGGGTCGTAGTTTTTGTAGACGCGGTGCCCGAATCCCATCAACCGGACGCCGCGTTCCTTGTTCTTCACGCGGTCGACAAAGTGACCGACGTCGCCACCCTCGGCCGCGATGGATTCCAGCATCTCGAGCACAGCGGCGTTCGCGCCGCCGTGCAGAGGGCCGGAAAGTGCATTGATGCCGGCGGAAACCGAGGCGAAAAGATTGGCCTGGCTCGACCCGACCAGTCGGACCGTTGATGTGGAGCAGTTCTGTTCATGGTCGGCATGCAGGATGAACAACAGGTCCAACGCTTCGGCCACCGCAGAGTCCGGGTGGTACGGCTCGGCCGGGAGGCCGAAGGTCATACGGAGGAAGTTCTCGATGTATCCGAGCGAGTTGTCGGGGTACAGAAACGGCTGGCCCATCGTCTTCTTGAAGGCGTACGCAGCGATCGTGGGCAGCTTGGCCATCAACCGGACCGTGGAGATCTCGACCTGCTCCGGGTCAAACGGCGCGAGGCTTTCCTGATAGAACGTCGACAGCGCGTTGACCGCCGACGACAGCACCGGCATCGGATGGGCATCGCGAGGAAATCCGTCGAAGAACCGCTTGAGATCCTCGTCGAGAAGAGTGTGCCGGCGTACTTTGTCGGCGAAATCCTCGTACTGTGCCTGAGTGGGCAGGGTGCCGTAAATCAGGAGGTACGACACTTCGAGAAAGTTGCTCTTCTCCGCAAGCTCGGCAATGGGATATCCCCGGTAACGCAGAACGCCGGCGTCACCGTCGATGTAGGTGATCGCCGACGTACACGCACCGGTGTTGACATAGCCCGGATCGAGCGTCACGTGACCGGTGGTTCGCAGGAGCGAGGAGATGTCGATTCCGGACGAACCCTCGGTCGCTTTGACCACGGGCAACTCCACCTGGTCGTCGCCGTGCCCCAGCGTGAAATGTACGTCGCTCACCCTCGTCCTCCGTCCAGCCCATGTTGCGGGTTTCGGCAATTCGTCAAAGGCATCGAAGGTCACGCCGGATCTCGCGTGGCCTCCAACCGAGTCGCGGCAGCGGCGACCCGTTCGTCCGTCGCGGTGAACGCTACCCGGACATGCCGGACACCCGCGGCACCATAGAAGTCACCTGGTGTTACCAGGATGCCTCTGTCCGCACACCAACGCACGGTGTCCCAGCAGGGTTCGTCGCGGGTGGCCCAGAGGTACAGCGAGCCCTCGGAGTGGTCGATCCGGAACCTCGCTCCCTCGAACGCCCGGCGGAGGACCTCCCGTCGCGCCGCGTAGCGCTCCCGCTGGGCGTCGACATGGGCGTCGTCGTCCAGGGCCGCGACCATCGCCTGTTGAACAGGGCGCGGGACCATCATCCCGGCGTGCTTGCGTACGCCGAGAAGCCGATCGATGAGCACGGGATCGCCGACGACGAAGCCGGCCCGGTAGCCCGCGAGGTTGGACCTCTTGGACAGTGACTGGACGGCGAGCAGACCCTGGTGGCTGCCGCCGCACACGTCCGGGTGCAGGACCGAGACCGGTCGGGCGTCCCAGCCGAACTCGAGGTAGCACTCGTCGGACACCACGGTGACACCGCGTTCGCGCGCCCAGGCGACGACCTTCGCGAGGTGCTCGACCGGCAGGATCCGGCCCGTCGGGTTGGACGGTGAGTTCAACCACACGAGGGCAGGCGTCTCCGGCCCCAGCGCCATGGTCGAGTCCGCCGGTACGACGGTGCAGCCGGCGAGCTGTCCGCCGACGGCGTACGTCGGATAGGCCGTCTCCGGCACCACCACGACGTCGCCCACGCCGAGTCCGAGGGTGCTCGGCAGCCAGGCGACGAACTCCTTCGAGCCGATCGTCGGAAGGACGGCGGCAGCTTCGAGCCCGGTGATCCCGAAGCGCCGGTCGAGGTAGCCGACCGCGGCCTCCCGCAGTGCAGGGATGCCGTATGTCGTGGGGTACCCGGGGGCGTCGGCGGCGGCGCAGAGTGCCTCGCGGACGACCTCCGGGGTGGGGTCGACCGGGGTCCCGACCGACAGGTCGACGATCCCGTCCGGATGGGCGGCCGCGCGTTGCTTGTCAGGGTCCAGTCTGTCCCAGGGAAAGTCCGGCAGCGGGCCTCGCACGATGTTCCTCTCGCCTCAGCCTTCGGTGATCATGTCGGTGATCATGTGCACGACCATGACCGCCGACCTGGCCGTGATCATGTCGATGATCATGAACGTCTCGCGGTGTTGTGCGTCCGTTCGGCTTCATGATCACCGACATGATCACGAGGAGATGGCCTCGGTCACTCCTCGGTGATCTGCGGTGGCAGAGCCGCGATGAGCGGGTGGTCCTTCTCGATGACCCCGGTCTTGGCGGCACCCCCCGGCGAGCCGAGGTCGTCGAAGAAGTCGACGTTCGCGGCGTAGTAGTCCTTCCACTGGTCCGGAACGTCGTCCTCGTAGAAGATCGCCTCCACGGGACAGACCGGCTCGCACGCACCGCAGTCGACACATTCGTCGGGGTGGATGTAGAGCATGCGCGAGCCCTCGTAGATGCAGTCGACGGGGCACTCGTCCACACAGGCCCTGTCCTTGAGGTCCACACACGGCTGCGCGATGACGTAGGTCACCGGTTCCTCCTCGTCTCGAGCTGACCCTCCTAGTATCGCCAGGACGGTTCAACACCCGGGTCGAAGGGGTCCATTCCATGGCACTGTCGCCGGCTGACATCGGTCGGCGCGTCGTCGTACGCCGGCGGCTGGCGGCTGAGAGCGCGGCGAGCGGGCGGCCGATCTACGGCGACGTCCTCGGCGTCCTGGAGTCCTGGACGAATGGGATAATCCTCATCCGACGCTCGACTGGCGAGCTGATCGAGATCGCTGACGAGGATGTGGTCGCGGGCAAACCGGTCCCACCCGCCCCTCCGCGGCGTGCGAGGCGACAGCCGGGGCCCGACGCGTGATTCCCGTCACTCAGCCAGAAAGCGGGACGTCCCTGGCCCTGGTGTCCGCACACGGCTGGCCGGCACTGGTCACCGAACGCCTCGGTGGGTGGCTGCTCCAGGCCGCTGACGGGTTCACCGGGCGTGCCAACTCGGTCGTACCGCATGGTGATCCGGGGCTGCCGCTCGAAGATGCACTGGCGTTCGTCGAGAGGTTCTACGCCCGAGCCGGCCTCCCCGCCCGGATCCAGGTGGCGGTCGGCTCCGGCATGGAAGAGGCGCTCCGCGGCCGTGGCTGGGCCGTCGTGACAAGCGGCAAGGAGGCGTACGCGACCTCGGAAGTGCAGGTCGCCCGGCTCGACGAGATGATGGCGCGACTCTCCGACATCTCAGCCGCCGACAGCTCGGCCGCCGACGTCGAACTCGGAAGGACCCTCGACGAGAGTTGGCTCGGGTTGTACGGCAGGACGACCACGCTCGAGGCCGCGCGGCACGTGCTGGCGAGCCCGGAGAACGTCGCCCTCGCCCGGGTCGCGCGACCGCCCGATGCCGTGACCGCTGACCGCCGGCCGGAGCTGGCCGGCATCGGTCGCGGTGTTGTCACCGGTCCCTGGCTCGGAGTGGCGGCCGTGGAGGTCTCGCCGCCGTGTCGCCGGCGCGGGATGGCCCGAGCCATCATGGCGCGCATCGGCCGCTGGGGTCGCGACCTGGGCGCGAGCTGGGTCTATCTCCAGGTCGGTTCGTCCAACACGGCCGCCAAGGCGTTGTACGAACGACTCGGCTTCGGCGTCGACCACCACTACCGCTACTACTCACCTATGGACGGCTGATGGCGGGCCCGCGCACCACCGCCAGCTGAGGACCCTCCTCGGCCGAGGACCTCCTTGGCGGCTCAGTCCTGGGTTTCGTCTGTCGCGGTCGCCGGCGGATCGGGCGCGGCCTCCGGCGGTGGTGTCTCCTCGGGCTCGGGCCCACAGATGATCTCGTCCTCGGCGTTGTACTTCACGTGGTCGCGTTCGGACGCGACCAGCTCGTCGCCGCGGTAGATCCACCGGCGTACGTCGACCTCGAACCCGTCGACCCCGGTCTCCTGCGGGACGCAGCCCGGCTTGGGGTCGTGGATCACTTTGCCCTTCTTGATGTTGTACCGGTCGGACGTCTCGGACTTCACCGTCCAGTACTTCGTGCTCCACAGCCGCACCGTCACGCCGCCGTAGCTGCTGGGACTGCTGAGGTTGCGCCAGGCCTGGACGTAGACGCCGTAGGGCGTGTTGTTGCGCCACTTGAGGTCGAGCGAGCCCCAGTAGACCGTCGCCTCACGGCCGACCGGGTAACGGCTGATGTAGAAGCCGTGCGGGCGGTGCTCGACATCCTCCATGCCGGCGAAGAACGCCGCGTTGTATGTCGTGGTCGCCACCTGGGAGACGCCGCCCCCGAGTTCCTCACGGAGCCGGCCGCCCTTGATGACGAGGCCCTTGGCGAATCCGTTGGCTTCGGTGCGTTCACCGACGATGCCGTTGAGGCTGAAGGTCTCACCAGGCTTGATCAACGTGCCGTTGATCAGCTCGGCCGCGCGGCCGATGTTGATGTTGCGGTAGTCGGCGTGCGGGTACTGCGTCGAGAACTCGCCGACGACCTCCTTCACGCCAAGCTTCTCCGCCATCGCCGTGGTGAGCTTCGGTTGCGCCGTCACGGTCTCGACCCGCGCCAGGCGCTGGTCGGCCGACTTCGGCAACGCACGCACCACGGCAGCCGCGAGCTTGTCCGGCGGAACCGTGTGGCCGATCTTGCCCGGTCGGATCGTCGGCTGGCCGCCGGAGATCACGATCGTGGCGTCCTTGGGCTTGACCTGAACCTCAGTGAGTTTGCCGCCGAGCGCTTTGGTGAGCGCCTTGCCGTCCAGCTTGGGCGTCAGCTTCCCACCCTCACCGGGGACCATCTGCAGCGACGTCCCGATCTCCGCCGGTGTCGCCTCGAACGACTCGTCGCCGACCTGCACGGTCACCGGAGCGGCCATCGCGGGGTTGGCGAAGTCGCGCATCGCCCGCTTGACCTCGCCCGCGCTCACCCTCGGCGTGACGTCGGCGGTCTGCAGCTCGATCGGTCCGGAGGTGAGGAGGAACTCCCGCTGGAGCGTGTCGGACGCCCTTGACTGGTCGAGCTCATGGCCGGACGCTGGTTCGCTGGCCTTCGGCGTACCTCCGGCGAACGTGATGCGGCCTTCCTTCGCCGGCGTGTCGACCTTGCGCGCGAGGGCCGCCATGGACTTGTCGAGGCGTTCGTGGTCGACGGCCAGGACGGGCGCGGCCTCCTCACCGCCGACGAGTGCGTCCACAACCCGGACCGGGTTGAACGTCCTGGCGAGGTAGGCCGCGTCGGCCGTCGCGGAGACGTCGAGGGCGAGCCCGAGGTCGGCGGGTTTCAGGGAGTACGACTTGCCCGCGGCGGTGACCTTGATCGGCTGGTCTGCCCGAGGGACGAGCTGGTCGCGCAACCTGGCCTCGGCGGCGGCACGGGTGAGCCCACCGAGCGGGACACCGGCGATGGTCGTGCCTCGGGGTACCCGGTCACCAAGGCTGAAGACCATCACGGTGTAGACCCCGAGGACCACGATCAGGACGCCGCCGACGGCGAGCGCGATGATCCGGCCCCTGCGCCGTTCAGGCGGAGGTGGCAAGGCAAATGCCTGTCCCGTTCCCCCCGGCTCGTACACGGTGCCTCCGCTTCCATCGCTCGCGATGCCGCCGCCCAGATCGAGGACACAGACTAGGCGCCGACGCTGACAGTCCGCCAAGAGTAAAGGGTTCGGCAAGGAGCGAGCCCTATCGGTGTCGGGCTGATATGGATCCGCAACCGCTGACGCTACCCGTTCATGCCGCAGTGCTTACGGACAGCTTCGGTCAGGCCGGAGGGTTTCCGCTGGTTGCGGCGTACAAGCCAGCCTGCGGTGTATGTCCAGGATGTCACTCGGGGACCGCTGGCTCCGTGACGGTGCGGTAGCCGCCCGCGAAGTAGACGAGCGGAGCCGGTGACGGCGACCGACCACCCCAGGCCGCCGGGTCGGCGGGAAGATCGGCCAGGCCGTTGACCGGCTCGGCCGCGACGACCTCGCCCACGACGATGGAGTGGTCCCCGCCGTCATGGACCGCCCACGTACGGCACTCCAGCGTGGCGATCGCGTCGGCGAGCAACGCGGCCCCGGTGATGCCGCGTCGGATGGCGATGCCCGCGAGCTGGCCGTCAAGCGCACGCCCACGCATGGCAAGCCAGGTGGCCACGTCGTGTGCATCGGCCGGGAGCACGGAGACAGCCCACCGGCCGCTCGCGAGCACCGCCTCGTGGAATCGCGCCACCCGCTCCACACAGACGAGGACCAGCGGGGGCCGCAGCGAGACCGACGTGAACGCGCTCGCGGTCATCGCATGGTCGACCCCGTCGACCTGGGTGGTCACGATGGTCACGCCGCTGGCGAACCGTGCGAGCGCGCGGCGGTAGGTCACGTCATCGACCGGTTGCCAGGTCGCGGACGAGGATGCGTCGAGGGCATCCGCACAGTCGGGCGATGCCGAGTCCTGCAGCGGCCCTGGTTCACCGAGTCCTTCGAGCACGTCCATCGACCATACCCGTCGTACGGGACTCCTCGTGGTGGTCACGCGCCCGCCCCACGTTCCACGCCGCGGCCACCACACCGAGGCAGATGTATCCGAGACCGAAACCGTCGGCGGCGAACACGATGTCGCCTTCCGGACGCGGCCACAACCCGATGACGACCGGTACGCCCCAGCCGAGCGCCGCCGCGGTCGCGCCGGCGAGTCCGCGCAACTTCCGGGCCTGCCAGAACAGCAGGGTCGCCGCGGCGATCGCGAGCACCAGACCGTAAGGGAGCGGCACACCGAGCACGCGGGCGTCCATCCGGGAGACCACGGCCCCGCAGACGCCGGTGAGGGCACCGAGGACGCCGAGCCCGACCGTCCCGAGCGAGCGTACGTAGTCGGACACGACGGCGGGGCTACGACCTGTGTGCGTGCGTCCGGCGGGTCATGCCACCCCGGCGAACAGATCGGTCTCCGCGCCGGTTTCGGGGTCGACCTGACCTGGGGTGCCGCGGACCAGGCGGTAGCACTCGAGGCCCCAGATCTGGTTGCCGAGGTTGTTGGACAGGGCGAAGAACGGGCCGTCGACCGCGATCTGCGTGGCGTGGGCGCGCATCGCTGCCATCTTCTGCTCGACGTACGCCGTGCCGTCGATGCGTGCGCTGATCAGATCGTCCGAAACGAACGACGGCGGCAACTCCCCTTCGGGGTCCATGCCCTCGAACGACGTCGCGTCGCCACTCGCCCGGAGCCGGCGCAGACCCTCGCGGAACAACGACTCCGGCATCGCCGTCCAGTAGACCTTCGGCACGTCCCACGCCTCGCCGAGGTCGGGGCGGTAGGACGGCGCACCGGCGAGCGCGTGGGCGTAGGTCGCGACCCGGTGCGCCTGGATGTGGTCGGGGTGTCCGTAGCCACCGAACTGGTCGTAGGTCACCAGCACCTGCGGGCGTACCTCACGGATGATCGGCACCAGGTGGTCGGCGGCCTCACGCAGGTCTGCCCGCCAGAAGCAGTCGGGGCGTTCGTTGGCGGGAGTGCCGACCATGCCGGAGTCGCGGTAGCGGCCAGCGCCACCGAGCCAGCGGTAGTCGGTGACGCCGAGGGCGCCCATGGCGTCGGCCATCTCCTTCTCGCGGTGTTCGCCCAGGCCGTCGTCCTGGTCGGCGGCGAGATGGGCAAGCTCGGGGACGAGGACCTCGCCCTCCTCCCCGCGGGTGCAGGTGACGAGGGTGACCCGGGCGTCTTCAGCGACGTATCTGGCCATCGTCGCGCCGTTCCCGATCGTCTCGTCGTCGGGATGGGCGTGGACGAGCAGCACTCTGCGATCAGCAGCCATGAGCCAACCCTACGGACTCCCACCCACAGGTCTCAGCGGGACAGGCCACATCGGGGGCGGACGGCGGCATCGGGACAGGCGGCATCGCCGCGGGCATGCCAGGATCGTCTCCCGTGAGCAGATCCCACCCGGACACCGGGCAGCAGCCCCCCGCCGAAGTCTCGTACCCGCGCCTGTCCGCGCGCACGCTGCGGTTCACGCTGGGCGCACCGCGTACGTTCTCGCTCGCCCCTGACGGCAGTCGGGTCGTCTTCCTCCGCGCCCCTTCGGGGACGGACCGTGGCACCGAGCTGTGGAGCTACGACGTCGCCGACCGCACCGAACGTCGGATCGCCGACCCGACGGCGTTGCTCAGCGCGGACGCCGAGAACCTCTCCCCCGCCGAGCGTGCCCGGCGGGAACGCACCCGGGAGGCCGCGGGAGGCATCGTCGGCTACGCCTGCGACGCCGAGCACCGCGTCGCGGCGTTCGCGCTGTCGTCGCGGCTGTTCCTTGCCGACCTGGCTAGCGGCAAGGTGCGGGAGCTTCCGGCGGAAGGGCCGGTGGTCGACCCTCGGCCGGACCCTGCCGGGAGACGTGTCGCATACGCCGCCAACCGTGGTCTGCGGCTGGTCGATCTCGACGGCGACCACGACCGTGCGCTCGTACCCGCCGAGCCGAGCGACACGGTGGCGTGGGGCGTCGCGGAGTTCATCGCCGCCGAGGAGATGAACCGCACCCGTGGTTTCTGGTGGGCACCGGACGGCTCCGCGCTGCTGGTCGAGAGGTACGACGAGGCGCCGGTACCGGTCTGGCACATCGCCAACCCCGCCCGTCCCGACCAGGCGCCGAACCCGGTCCGCTACCCGGCGGCGGGTACGCAGAACGCCGAGGTCACCCTGTGGCTGGTCGACCTCGACGGGGCCCGGCAGGAGGTGGCATGGGACCGCGCGGCGTTCCCGTACCTCGCCGACGTCAGCTGGACGTCGTACGGTGGATCGCTCCTGCATGTCCTCACTCGCGACCAGCGGACGGCGCACGTGCTCGCCGTCGACCTGGCCAGCGGGGCGACCTCGCTCGTCCGCGAGGCCACCGATCCGGCGTGGATCGACCTCATCCCCGGGACACCCGCCTGGCTGCCCGACGGCCGCCTGGTCACCACGGTGGACGACGGGGACACCAGGCGGTTGGCCTACGACGGCATTCCGGTGACGCCGGAAGGTCTGCAGGTGGGTGCCGTTCTCGACATCGGTGAGGACGGCGTCCTGGTGTCGGCGACGTCCGAACCGATGGAGCAGCATGTCGCGTGGGTCGGCCTCGACGGGCGGGTCACCACGCTCACGACCGACCCTGGCGTGCACACGGGACGGACCGCCGGCGGCCTCACGCTGGTGGCCTCACAGGGTCTGGACCACGACGGCGTCCTCGTGCGGGTCCTCCGTGGCGACGAGGAGGTCGGCGGCAAGAAGAACGGCGGCGAGGAGGTCGGCCGGATCGGTTCGCGGCAGGAACGACCGCCGTTCGCCCCGGCGGTCACGCTCCTCGCGTTGGGGCCACGGCAGCTGCGGACCGCCGTCCTGTTTCCCCGCGACCACGTACCCGGGTCGGCGCGCCTGCCGCTGCTGCTCGACCCGTACGGCGGGCCACATGCGCTCCGGGTCAGGTCTGCCCGCGCGGCGTTCCTCGCCAGCCAGTGGCTCGCCGACCAGGGGTTCTGCGTCGTCGTGGCCGACGGGCGGGGCACCCCCGGACGCGGGCCCGCGTGGGAACGCCTTGTGCTGAACGACTTCGCCAGCACCCTCGACGACCAGGTGGAGGTCGTCTCGGAGGTGGCGAAGCGCTATCCGTCCGACGTCGATCCCGGGCGGGTCGCGATCCGGGGATGGTCGTACGGCGGCTACCTGTCGGCGCTCGCGGTGATCGCGCGGCCGGACGTCTTCCACGCGGGGGTCGCGGGTGCGCCGGTGACGGAGTGGCGGTTGTACGACACCTGTTACACGGAGCGCTATCTGGGCCACCCTGACGAGCAGCCGGAGGTGTACGACCGCAACGGCCTCCTCGACGCGGCGGCGTCCCTGCGTCGGCCCCTGCTGCTGATCCACGGGCTCGCCGACGACAACGTCGTCGCGGCGCACACGCTGCGGCTGTCGTCGGCGTTGCTCGCGGCGGGACGCCCGCACACCGTGCTGCCGTTGACGGGCGTCACGCACATGACGCCGCAGGAGGTCGTGGCCGAGAACCTCCTGCTGCTCGAGCTCGCGTTCCTGCGCGACGCCCTCGCCAACGTGGGACAGACCGCTGGGCCTGTCGCCGTGTAGCGGCGCCGGAGATACTCGCCTGGCTGACCGGGCCGGTGGACACCGGGCAAGGCGTCAATGCCCTGCACGGCGGGGTTCGCCTGGCTGACCATGTTATCCACCTGCCGGAGCAGGGCTCCAACGCCGCCCACGGGCTCGAACGCGGGTCAGGGCGAGAGCGCCGGGGCGACCGCGCGCGGGGCGAGGTCGAACGCAGGTCAGGGCGAGGGCGGGGCCGGAGACGGCGTCGATGTCCCCGGCGTCGATGTCCCCGGTGCCGTCGGGAGCCTCCGCCCCGAGGCGATGGCGTTCTGATCGTACGCCTCGCGCACCAGGGAGAAGTACTCGTCGCCCCGCACCGCCACGAACTCCTCGCCCAGCTGGTCCATGATCCATGCCACGTCACTCGGCGTCTGGTCCCACGCCGCGACCGCCACCGCGATGAACAGCGGCTTCGACCCGTCGAAAGCCTCGGCGTTGACCCGGATCCGCCGTAGCACCTCGGCCCGGTCGGTGTGAGCGATCTGGTTCGACACCGGCAGCCGACCGTCGGCCATGATCGTCGTCTCGCTCCGCTCGGCCCACATTGCGAAGACGATGCCGTCGAGCCCCAGTTGGTCGGCGTACGCATTGGCCGACGCCTCCTCCAGCACCGGGATGTCGTCGAGGGCGTAGATCATGTGGAGACCGAGCGCGTCGAAGTACGCCTTGTTCTGCCCGAGGAACTCCGGCAGGTGGTCCTGCGGCCAGAACGACGGGTAGAAGTAGCCCGCCCCTGACGGCCCGGCGACGAGCAGGTCGTTCGGTGTCGCCGTACGCAGGTAATGGCTCACGATCAGCGGCGCCACGTCGACGAGCAGGGGGCTCACCGACCAGTTCATCGGCACACTGCCGCGGCCTGCGTCGTCCCACAGCACGCGCATCCGGTGTTGGCAGTACTGCACGTTGTCGCCTTCGGCGAAGGTGAATGTCAGGTAGACCTTGTTCTCCAGCGCCGGCGCGTCCGCCGCGACCTGCGGCTCCACCGGCGCGCGGAACCCGCCGTGGACGGTGGAGTTCTCCAGGAAGTCCGCGGCGAGGACGTACACACCCTCGGCCGATGCCAGCTTCACGCCGGCGAACTCCCCGCTGAACCAGCCGAGGTACGGCGTCCCCCGTTCGCAGGAGGAGAAGATCCGGCTCATCAGCTCGGCCTCCTCCGGGCTGTCGTTGGAGCCGAGCCAGAACGGCATGGCCTTCAGTGCGACGGCATAGTCGCGCAGCTGCTGCGACGCCGGGATGCGGTCGTCGGAGGACACAGCCGGCGCCGTCTTGGATGCCGACACGAGGAACTGGTTGAACATGTCCAGGGCGACCGAGATGGTCTGCGCGCCGGCCGGGACGGTGAGTTCGTAGATGAAGTACGTGGTGCCGTCCGCGAACCGGTGCGAGTCCCCGTCGTCGGTCTGCGGCTTGAACCCCGCACCGCCGCGGTCGAAGAGGGACGCCCGCTCGGTCTCGTCACCGGCGACGAAGTTCGCGACCGGCTCGCCGTCGGCGGTCAGGGTCAGCTCGTGGAGCGCGCCACCCCATCCGTCGGACGGTTGCGAGTCCTGGAACCGCAGATAGAGCTTGTCGCCCCCGGCGAAGGCGCTGAGGTCGAACTCGTACACCAGCCGGTTGGAGCCGTCGCGGATCGGGCGGTCCTCCCGAGCGACCTCGGCGAAGTCGTTCCAGTTGTCCGGCGGGATCGGCGCGGACTGGCCAGGATTGATGCCGAGCACGACGCGGTGGGAGGTCTGCGGCCAGAGATTGTCGAACTGCCAGGCCGTCGCCTCGATATTGGACGAGAACCGCCCGCGCAGGTCGTCGACAACGCGCATCTCGAACGGTTCGGCGGCGAGTTTCTCCGCGAGTTCCGGGCTCGCGATCACGGCGTCTTTCAGACCGGCGAGCGTGGTCGCGACATTGATGCTCTCGACGACCGCCGGATCATATATGACGACGCCCTTTGCCCGGTCGAGATGTTTCCTGATGACTTTCCACGGATCGGTGAACTCGCGGTATGGCACCTTCGAGTCATCGAGCCAGGTCTTGCGCCCTTCGCCTGCCTCGCCTTTGATGATGTAGATCTCTGGCCGTTTCCGGTTGACCAGACCCTGCAACGTGGTGACGAGAAGCTGGACGTCGGTGGGGGTGTCGCCGGCCATGAAGAGCGCGTCAAGGCGTTCGGGCCCCGCGAACGTGGGAAGTTCCTGCCCGGCCGGCCAGGAGATTCCTTCGGATCCGGCCGCCCACGCGGTGCCGCGCGGAGACAGAACACCTCCGGCTACGGCGAGAACCGGGACCGTACCGAGCAATCCTCGGCGTGATATTCGCGGGACAGATGCAGTCATCTAAAGAACTCCTCGAAGTGGAGCCGCCACATGTCGGGTGGATTCACGATTGCTGCCCCGCGACCAACCAGAAGTGGGGTCGTGGGCGCGGCATGTATGGAAGTGTTCAGGAGGTCATGCGCCGGGAACGTACTGTGCGGCGATCACGGCGACAAGCACCCTTGTCCGCTTCCCGCCAGTCCGGCAGGGCGTGTACACCACCACCACGACACCACGCGTTGTGCCGGTATGACGTGCCAGCACGATGTGCAAGGACAGGATCCCGACTGGTCGAACTCGGCTCAGGACTCGCGGGCGAGCGCGCGGTCGACCTGCGGGAGGCGTTCGGTCAGCCGCGCCCGTGCGGTCTCGACCCTCGTCACCACACCGGCCGCGAGCAACCGTCGCATCCCGGCGTCGCCGCGGGCCGCACCCGCCTGGATCCGGTCGATCGACGTCCCCAGGCGGACGGGTACGGCCGCGAGCAGTTCGTACGGATCGATCCCGCCGTACGCCTCGGCGAGTACCCGCAGCCGCCGGGCCGCCTCGACCGCCGCGAGCTCGGCGTTCAGGGGCACGAGGTTCCACGCCGCGAAGGCGAGATCGTCGATCGCCCGCCCAGGCCCGGCGACATCCCAGTCGAGGACACCGGCGAGCTCCACCCGTCCGGTCGTGACGTCCCGCTCGACGACGATGTTCGCCGGCGCGATGTCGTTGTGACACACCACCCGGTCCGGCGCCAGCTCCTCAGCGTCGCCACCCGCCAGCCGCCACCGCGGATCGGCGGGCCGGAACGACAGCGCGGCCTCGTGGTAGCGGCGCAACCACCTACCCACCGCGCCGATCACGTCGTCGCCGCGTGCCCATCCGGGAACACTGCCGTCGCCACCCGCGACCGTCTCCCCCGGGATGTACGACAGCTCCTCGCGGCCGCGCGCGTCGACGCCCAACGGGCGAGGTACGCAGGGAACGCCATGTGCCCGCAGGTGATCGAGCAGCTCCGCGATGGTCGGGGTCCACGGCCCTGCGGGCCGGCGTACGGTCGGCCCGATCCGCACGGCACCGCCGACCCCGCCGCCCGGCAGCGGTTCGCCGTCCAGCAGGCGCTCTCGCAGCGCGTCGACCAGTGGCCGGTCGGCATCGAGCCAGGTTACGTCGTCGAGTTCCTCGGGCATCAGCCAGCGGATCGCGTCGTGGTCGGCCCCGGCCACGGGCTCGGATGACCCGGCGGCGAGGCGGACGACGTGGCCGCGCAGGACCCAGCCGGACTCCAGGGTGACCGCGGGCTCCATGCGTTCGATCACATCGATCTCCGCGCCGAGCTCCTCGCGGCACTCGCGCACGAGGGCGGCCGCGTCGGTTTCACCCGGCTCGACCTTGCCGCCAGGGAGCTCCCAGGCGCCGGCCAACCGCGCGGGGGTACGCCGCCGCGCGGCGAGCAGGCAGCCCGTACGCACGACCGCCGCCGCGACAACCACCTGGTGCGAGGTATCCGCCATCCCGTCCATCATGTCCGACGCCCGCTTCGCGCCGGAACGAGTGCCCCATGCCCAAGCCGGAGACCTCCGGCCGGCAGGTTCCGGTGATCATGAAACCGCCTCCACGCCGGCGCCGTCGGGTCGGGTGTCGCGCGACAGTGTGTCCGATGCCACATGTGATGCGGACTGCAGGTTCCACCGTTCGGGGCCGAGAAGGTGCACGATGCGTTGCGGAGGCTGACCGGGAGTACGCCGGCACGAGCCCAGCGCGATGATCTTCACCGATCACCCACGGGCGGCGGCCGGCAGGCCATGCGGCAGACTCCAGACCCGAAGGTCGCGGCCGTCCGGCCACGAGATTGGCCGGCCGAGGACACCTGGAGAGGAAGGGGCGAGATGGCCACGGGAGTGCTGGGGCCCGAACGCGCACGCATCACGGAGCGGACGCTCCGCCGTGACAAGTGGTGGTGGGGCCCGCTGACCACCGGTGCCGTCCTGCTCTTCTTCATCGTCTACGCGACGGCGCGGATCTTCATGAACAAGTACTACTGGGCCGGCGAGGAGCACTACCTCACGCCGATCTACTCGCCGTGCATCAGCTCGGCGTGTGTGCCAGGGTCGAGCCACTTCGGGACTCCGCTGCCAGCAATGCCGCCGTTCATCCCGATCGCGGTCATCACCTTCGTGATCCTCGCGGGCTTCCGGGGCACCTGCTACTACTACCGCAAGGCTGGTTACCGTTCACTCTTCTTCGCCCCGGCGGCGTGCGCGGTTCCCGAACCACACAAGAAGTACACCGGTGAGTCGCGGTTCCCGCTGATCCTGCTCAACCTCCACCGCTACTTCTTCTACGGCGCGCTCGTCTTCGGCCTGATCAACGTCTACGACGCCGTGCTCGCACTCAACGGCAAGGACGGTGGGATCGGCATCGGCCTCGGCACCCTCATCATCTGGGTCAACCTCGCGATGCTGTGGGCCTACACGTTGTCCTGCCACGCGTGCCGCCACATCGTCGGAGGGCGGTTGCGAAGCTTCTCCAAGCATCCGTGGCGCTACCGCTACTGGACCTTCGTGTCCAAGCTCAACACCCGGCACGGCCAGTACGCGATGATCTCGCTCGTCACGGTCATCGGCACCGACGCGTACATCATGGCCGTGTCGGCGGGCTGGATCACCGACTTCCGCTTCTACAACTGAACGCCTCGCCAAGACCTGAGGGACCATCGATGAGCGCCAACTCTCCAGACACAGTTGACGAACGGCATTCCTACGACGTCATCGTCGTCGGCGCCGGCGGCGCCGGCCTGCGCGCGGCGATCGCCGCCCACGACGCGGGGGCACGCACGGCGATCGTCTGCAAGTCCCTGCTGGGCAAGGCCCACACCGTCATGGCCGAGGGCGGCGCCGCCGCCGCCTTGGGCAACCTCTATCCCGAGGACAACTGGAAGGTGCACTTCCGCGACACCATGCGTGGCGGGAAGATGCTCAACAACTGGCGGATGGCCCAGCTGCATGCCCAGGAGGCGCCCGACCGGGTGCTCGAGCTCGAGGAGTGGGGCGCGCTCTTCGACCGCACCGCGGACGGGCTGATCTCGCAGCGCGACTTCGGTGGTCACCGGTACGCCCGGTTGGCGCACGTGGGTGACCGCACCGGCCTGGAGATGATCCGTACGCTGCAGCAACGGGCGGTCGCGCTCGGCATCGACGTCTTCATGGAATGCACGGTCACGGACATTCTCAAGGACGGCGACAAGGTGGCCGGTGCGCTCGGCTACTGGCGCGACAGCGGCAACTTCGTCCTCTTCGAGGCGCCGTCGGTCGTGCTGGCCACGGGTGGGATCGGCAAGTCGTTCAAGGTCACGTCGAACTCCTGGGAGTACACCGGCGACGGGCACGCGCTGGCGTTGCGCGCCGGCGCGAGCCTGATCAACATGGAGTTCGTGCAGTTCCACCCGACCGGCATGGTGTGGCCGCTGTCGGTGCGCGGGCTGCTGGTCACCGAGTCGGTCCGCGGCGACGGCGGCATCCTGAAGAACTCCGAGGGTCGGCGCTTCATGTTCGACTACATCCCGGAGTTCTTCAAAGCCGAGACGGCCGACACGATCGAGGAGGCCGACGGCTGGTACACCGACAAGACCAACAACCGCCGACCTCCGGAGCTGCTCCCCCGCGACGAGGTCGCCCGCGCGATCAACGCCGAGGTGAAGGCAGGACGCGGCACGCCGCACGGCGGTGTCTACCTCGACATCGCGTCGCGGCGTGACCCGGAGTTCATCAGGCGACGGCTGCCGTCGATGTACCACCAGTTCAAGGAGTTGGCCGACGTCGACATCACCAAGGAGCCGATGGAGATCGGCCCCACCTGCCACTACGTCATGGGTGGCATCGAGGTCGACGCCGACAGCGGCGAGTCGGCGGTGGAGGGCCTCTACGCCGCCGGCGAGTGCTCGGGCGGTATGCACGGGTCCAACCGGCTTGGCGGCAACTCGTTGTCGGACCTGCTGGTGTTCGGGCGCCGGGCCGGTCTCAACGCCGCGTACCACGCGGTGAAGGTCCGCACGGCTCGGCCGGCGGTGGACTCCGCCGCGGTCGAGGCCGCCGTCAACGCCGCCTTGACACCCTTCGCCGACGCGGGCGGCGAGAACCCGTACGACGTCCAACGCGAGCTCCAGGACGTCATGCACTCCCTGGTCGGCATCATCCGCAAGGCCGACGAGTTGGAACAGGCCCTGCTCGAGATCGAGAAGCTTGCCGAGCGCGCCGACCACCTCACGGTGGCCGGTGACCGGAAGTACAACCCTGGATGGCATCTCGCGCTCGACCTGCAGAACATGTTGTGGGTCTCGGAGTGCATCGCCCGTGCGGCCCTCACCCGGACCGAGAGCCGGGGCGGTCACACCCGCGACGACTACCCGATGACCGACGACCAGTGGGGAACCAAGAACATCGTTCTGCGCGAACGCGCCGGAGCGATCGACCTGGCAATCCAACCGCTGACTGCGATGCCCGACGACCTGAACACGCTGTTCGCCCAGAGCTAGCCGCAACGAGGACGAAGGACCGAGGAGACGAGATGGGCTACGACCTGTCGATGAAGATTTGGCGCGGCGATCTCGACGGCGGTGCGCTGCAGGACTTCACGGTGACGGTCGAGGAGGGCGAGGTCGTCCTCGACGCCATCCATCGGTTGCAGGCGACGCAGGCGGGTGACCTCGCGGTGCGCTGGAACTGCAAGGCGGGCAAGTGCGGTTCGTGCAGTGCAGAGATCAACGGCCGGCCGCGGCTCATGTGCATGACACGGCTGTCGGAGTACGCGCAGGACGAGACGATCACGGTCACGCCGATGCGGACGTTCCCGATCGTGAAGGACCTCGTCACCGACGTCTCGTACAACTATGAGAAGGCGAAGGAGGTCCCGGCGTTCGCGCCACAGCCGCCCGACGCCGACGGCAAGCGCCGGATGATGCAGGTCGATGTCGAACGCGGGCAGGAGTTCCGCAAGTGCATCGAGTGCTTCCTGTGCCAGGACACCTGTCACGTGATCCGCGACCATGACGACAACAAGCAGGCGTTCGCCGGGCCGAGGTTCTTCCTGCGGTACGCCGAGCTCGACATGCACCCGCTCGACACCAATGACCGCCGGGAGCTGTCCCAGGCCGCCGCCGGGCTCGGCATGTGCAACATCACCAAATGCTGCACCGAGGTGTGCCCCGAGCACATCAAGATCACCGACAACGCGATCATCCCGATGAAGGAGCGCGTGGCCGACCGGAAGTACGACCCGCTGGTGTGGCTCGGTTCGAAGATCCTCCGCCGCGACCAGCGCACGGAGGTCTGAGCCGCCCCCAATGCCTTCGCTCGGCCACGTGGTTAATTGACGATCCATGACGACCACGGGTAATTTCTCACCGTGTCTCCAGGTGGTGGGCCTGGCCACCGCACCGAGACCGCCTGGTGACCCGGCGCCCACTGCGCGGCACCGGTGAGAGACCGGCCGTGCCCATCGCCGGCCGCCACCAACCGGTGATCACGGGCCAATGGCAGGCAGGAGGGCCGGCACGTGAGCGAGCGTGAGACGCCCGTACGCACGAGGACCGGTGCCGAACGCCTGAGCGCCGACCCGACACTCGCGGGCCCAGGACGCCGGCTGGGTCTCGTCACCAACTACACCGGCGTGATGCCGGACCTCAGCTCCGACGCAGCGGCGCTCCTCGCTGCCGGCGTACCCCTGGTGGCGCTCTTCGGTCCCGAACACGGCCTCCGCGGCACCGCCCAGGCCGGCGACAGCGAGCCGGACACCCATGATCCGGTGAGTGGGCTGCCGCTCCACGACACCTACCGTTCCAGCGGCCGGGGGCTCGACGCGGTCGTGGCGGCCGCCGAGGTCGACACGCTGCTCTTCGACCTGCAGGACATCGGGACCCGGTTCTACACCTACGTCTGGACGATGTACGACCTGCTCGCGACCTCGGCCCGGCTCGGCGTCCGCTTCGTCGTACTCGACCGGCCGAACCCGGTGAGTGGCCTGGCCGCCGAGGGCCCGCTGCTCGATCGGGCGTACGGGAGCTTCGTGGGTCGGGCGCCGATCCCCGTCCGGCACGGCCTCACCGCCGGCGAACTCGCCCGGCACCTCAACGCCACCGCGATCCCCACCGAGGTCGGACAACCAGCCGACCTTTCCGTCGTCACGATGGAGGGCTGGCACCGGTCGCTCCACGCCGACGAGACCGGCCTGCCGTGGGTCATGCCGTCGGTCAACATCCCCACCCTGGACAGCGCGCTCGCCTATCCCGGCACCGGACTCTTCGAGGGCACCAACCTCTCGGAGGGGCGCGGGACGACGCGGCCGTTCGAGCTGATCGGGGCGCCGTACGTCGACGGGCGGTGGGCAGCAACCCTCAACGACTCCGCGCTTTCCGGGGTGCGGTTCAGGGAGGCGTGGTTCACCCCGACGTTCCACAAGTACGCCGGCCAACCTGTCCGCGGGGTCCAGCTGCACGTGACCGACCGGACCACCTTCGCCCCGGTACGCACGGCCCTCGCGATGCTGCACACCCTGCGCACGCTCTACCCGTGCGAGTTCGGGTGGAGGACGACCGCGGCCGGCGCTGGGGGGACGGGGCACCGGCACTTCATCGACCTGCTGTGGGGAAGCGGCTCGCTCCGCCAGAGCGTGGACGCGGGCAAGGACCCGACGCCACTTCTCGCGCTCGCCGGATCCGACTCGCCTCAGCACCCGGCCGCGTGGGCGGGCGAGGAGGTCCTGCTCTATCCCGACACCGCGACGGCTGGCTGAGGACCGGGCTCGCCCGTTTGGATGAGCCCCTCATCCCGTAGGTTCGTGTCAGGGGCACCCTCCTCCCACAATCCTTCGTGCCAGGGGCACCTCCTCCTATGGGGCACCTGCTCCCATGGGGCACCCTCCTCCCATGGGGTACGTCGTACCTAAGGCCCCCTTCGAGCGGAAAGGGCAGCACCGATGGCCGAACTCCTGAGCGATGACCAGATCACCGACGCCCTCCGCGACCTCCCCGGATGGGAGGCGCGCGCCGGGACTCTTCACCGCGCCGTCACGGCACCCGACTTCCTCACCGGTGTCGCGCTGGTCAGTGAGGTCGCGCAGGCCGCCGAACAGCAGGACCACCACCCCGACATCGACATCCGCTGGACCACGGTGACGTTCACGCTGAGCACCCACTCCGAGGGTGGCATCACGACCAAGGACGTCAGCCTCGCCCGGGATATCAACCGGCTCGCCGAGAGCCGTGCCGGCCGGTAGCACGCTCGCTCTGGGTTTCCGGGCGGTGATCATCAGCCATATTTCCGGCTGGCAAGGGCCGAAGCCGGAGAATCTTGTCTCCGGGTGGGAGCCACACGGACGTCCATTGCGTCAGACCGTTGACTCACCGGGCATTCGCTGGTCATCCTTTAAGGCCGAGCGTACGAACGTACCGGCTCCCAACGGCGCGCTGCCTGCGTTCGCAACCCCGACTCGAGGGGGTTCTCATGAGGGAGCGATACACGTACGACATCGCGACAACCACGCCCGACGGCCGTTGGCTGTCCAGTGTCATCAGCGAAGACAGCTTCAGCCGGGATCCTCGTTCCATCGCCCGCAGCCTGCTGGAGCAGTGGATCATCGACCACCAGGGCAGGCTCCCAGGCGGCAGGGTCTATGTCTACGGCGGCTCGGACGGAGAGGAACCCAACAACATCGTCGCCACCGTCCGCGTCCGGGTCTATCGCGGCGACCTGCGCAATCGCGAGGCACAACCGGTCGCGGTGGCCTATCTCGCACACGCGGCGAGTGACTATCCGAGGTCGCGATCGTTGCACCGTGGTCCGGACGCCAACGGGTCCGCCGGCAGCCGGCTCAGCCGGGTACGTTCCCGGCTGCGGTTCCCGCTACCACGACCCACCTTCGACGGGATCGCGGAGCGCCGGGAGGCCGACTCCGACGGGCAATACCCGGAGGACGACTGTCTCCCAGCCGTACGCAGGCGTCGCCGGCATCGGACGCGGATGACCGAGAGGGCCGCCTAGGCGACGCCCAGGACGTCAATGGCCAGACCACCTGGGTGACCGTTGCCGCCACAGCGCGCACGAAGAACGCAACGGGTCGAGCGCCGACCGGGACGTAGCAGTTCCCGGCGGCGCTCTTTGCGTTCTCAGTGTGCGCGTTGTGCCCGGCGGGTCGCGTCCGCGAGCCGCCCTCGCGCGGTGGCGAGGTGGTCGGCCGACCGTTGCTGCCGCTTGGTGGCCGCGCGGACGCCGCGTTCCAGGGCCTTCGCCCGTTCCTCGGCGTCACGCAGTTGCGTACGCAGCCGGTCGACCTCGTCCCGCGCAGCGTTGGCCTGACCGACCGCCTCGTCAACGGCATTGTCGCGGTCGGCAAGGTCGCGTTCTGCTTCTGCCACCGCCGCGCGGGCTTCCGCGACCCGCCGTTCAGCCTCCGTACGGCGGTCAGTGCCGGCCCGCCCGCCATCGTCGGTACGTCGTCGCCCGCCCGATCGCTCGTCCGTACGTCGACCAGGATCCGACAGCCGCTCGACCCCTGCGTTCCGGCCGCGTGGCGTCTTCTTCTCGGCGCCGGACCGGTTCGCGCCCCGGTCACGGACCACCGCCGGGCCAGGAGCCGCCCACACCGGCCCGAACCCGGCGTACTCCACCGCCGCCGCCAACGTCGCGCCCCGGACCTGTTCGGCGACGTCGGGATCGACGAGCGCCGCGCCCAGCGTCCCCTCGACGTCACGGCCGAGCTCAGGCGACACCCGGACGCCCGCCTCTCCGGCGAGCCGCCGAGCGGCGGTGATCAGTTGTGACACGAGCCGCTGCCGACGGGTCGACAGCTCGCGAAGCTGGTCGCCCGCGCCCGCTTCGTACGCCGGCCGGAACTCCTCGGCCAGCTCCAGCAGCTCCGCGACCAGCTCACCACGCTCACGTACCAACAGGTTGACCACCCAGGCGCTCTGGGTCGGCCGGCGCAGCCCGGCAAGAGCCCGGGCCAGGTCGAGCCGGTGGTCGGCACGGGCGCGCCGGACCAGGTCGTCACGGGCCGCGACGAATTCCCCCGGCGGCACCGCGTACAGCTCACGTGCGGTCTCGAGAAACTCTGCCGATTGCTCCATCACGGCATATCGTGCCGGACCCCGCGGTCTGTCGGGTGCGTTGTCAGCAGTTGTTCGTGCTCTTGATGATCGGCTCGTCGCCAGCGCTGAGGGAGTAACGAACCTCCTGGATGATCGGATTCACGATCTCTGCCGGGCTGCTGCCCCAGTCGTCGTTGTCGGCGTCGTAGATCTGCTCGTAGTGGAGGTGGGGAACACCGGTGTCCACCGAACCGGCCTTGCCGACCAGCTCACCCTGGGCGAGCTTCTGGCCGACCTCCACGAGGATCGGGTCCATGTGGTTGTACATCGTGTACCAGCGGTCGCCGTGATAGATCTTGATCGCGCCGATCTCGGGGAGGATCCGGTTCACCACTCCTGGTGCGGACGCCCGCACGTCACGGCCGCGCGTCTCTCCGTCCTGGTAGAAGAAGTCGATCTTCTTGTCCTCCGGATTGTGGTTGGCGTACGTCGTCCCTCTCCACCGCTCGCCACAGGTGAACGGCGACTGGAAGTTGGGACGTCCGTCGGCGAGCTTGACCGGTGACGGCTGCCCGGCGGGTTTCTCGGCCACCGCCTTCTTCGGTGCGGGCGCGGCTGCCGGCTTGGGGCTGGCCTTGGTCGGGCTCGGCTTGGGCTTCGTACTCGTCGCCTTGGCCGTGGGCTTGGCCCTCGTCGCCGACCTGTCGGCGAGTTTGGACCTGTCCGCCCGCGCGGTCTCCACACTCGACGTCGGGTCGACGGATGAGTGCAGGCCGCCGAGGTCCAGGTACCGCGAGTTGAGCGATCTCGGCTGGGCGTCCGGACTGGCCGACGCGCCGTTGGAGGTGATCATCGCCGCGAGTCGACCTGGGTACTCGAGAGTGAACCACAGCGCCGCCACACCCACCGTCGCCACGGTCACCCCGAGGACGGCGGCGACCACCGAGAGGGCTCGGGCCGATCTTCGAGATCGGTGGAAGAGAGAGCGGCGGGTTCCTCGATGCCTAGGTCCTGCTGACCCTACGTAGTGGGACTGTGAGTGCGGCCTCACGAGGTCTCCTTCGGTCGGGGGTGCGCGAGAAGGCACGGCCCGCCGATGACTGCCTCGACCAGGAAGACCCACGTGACGTGAGGTGACGATCGGTGCGATGGTTCGACGTGCGGCAAACAGGTTGCATACGCGAAATGCTCTCCGGGAGCCGTGCTGTGCAGGTGGTGCCGGTACGGCCCCCGTGGCCGACTTGAGGGATTCTGCGCTACATAGGGTGATCAGATCTGCCAAGAGTCCACAATGCGGAAAGTTCGGACCCGCCCCTCGGCTGGCGGAGGCCGCAATCGGCCATGGAGTCGAGGTTTCTTCGAGGCGTCGCCGACAACGAAAGCAGGTTGTCCGTTCGGCGGAGAACCTTCAGTATCCGCGCCTTCGCGGTCACTGGCCGAATCTGCGTGTGCGGAGTCCCAGGCCGGTACGGCTGCATCTCGGTCTTTTGCGTACCAGGCCTGCTCCGTTCGTTGCGTACCACGTGATACCGCGTATGACCACTGCAGAACTGTGCATACCACGTGATACCGTTCGGCGGTGACGCGGGCAGCTGCCTCGAAGGCCTCCCACCTCGCCGAGCCGATCAGCCGTGACGGCCCGGAACCTGCGTACGAGAAGGTTCGCCGACTCCTCGCCACCGAGATCACGACCGGCCGGATCCGCGCCGGCAGCAGGCTGGTCCCCGAACGCATCCTCTGCGAGCAACTCGGCGTCAGCCGGGTGACGTTGCGGCGAGCACTCCAGAACCTCGTCCAGCAAGGGCTTCTCACGCCGTCGGCCGGCCGTGGGTGGTACGCGACGCCGGGCCAGCTCAGCGAATCGCCTGGGGCGTTGCGAAGTTTCACCGCCCTGGCAACCAAGCAGGGCGTCAAGCCACGTGCACGCGTACTCAGCCGCCGCGTCCGGCGGTCGACCGCTGGCGAGGCCGAGCAACTCTCCGTCGACCGCGGCGAGCGCGTGCTCGCACTCGAACGCCTGCGCCTGTTCGACGATGCCCCGGTGGCGATCCAGCGCAGCGTCGTACCCCTCAGCCGGCTCGCGGCCGACATCGCCAAGGTCGACTTCGGCACCGCTTCGCTCTATGCCGCACTAGAGGAACGCGGCGCGACGCCCACCCATGCGGCGTACGCGATCGAGGCCGACGCCGCCGACCACCGGGTGGCGAACCTTCTCGACATCGCGGTCGGGGCACCGGTTCTCATCACCTCCCAGACGACCTACGACCAACTCGGCCGGCCGGTCGAATGCGGGCGGATCACCTACCGGGCCGACCGCTACCGGTTCCACGCGACCCTGGCCGCCGGCACCGGCTGAGTCGACTCAACCGCCGACAAGGAGTTCCCATGACCGAGACCACCTCGACGCCGCTGGCACCCCTCACTCCGGATGAGGTGGCGGCATTCCACCGCGACGGGTTCCTCGTCGTGACTGCCCTGACCTCGGCCGAGGAGATCATCCGCCTGCAGGCGATCTACGACCAGCTCTTCGCCGCCAGGAAGGACTTCGCCGCCGGAGACCGGCTCGAGCTCGCCGGCATCGACGACGACGGCCACGAGACCCTGCCGCAGGTCCTCAGCCCGGAGAAGTACGCACCGGAACTCCAGCACATCCAGGCGCGCGAGCGGGCGCTCGCCATCGCCCGGCAGCTGCTCGGACCCGACACCGAACGCATGGGCGACCACGCGATCCTCAAGCCTGGCCGGCACGGTGCCGCGACGCCGTGGCACCAGGACGAGGCGTACTGGGACCCGGCACTCGAATACGACGCCCTCAGCTTCTGGATGCCCCTGCAGGAGGCGACGGTCGAGAACGGCTGCATGCAGTTCGTCCCCGGGAGCCACCGAGACGACGTCCTGCCACACCGGCACATCAGCGACGACCCGAGTGTCGAGGCGCTGGAGTACGACGGCGACATCGCTGACCTGCCAGTGACCGCCTGCCCGTTGGCATTCGGTGGGGCGACGGTCCACGGGTCGCGGACGCTGCACTACACGGGGCCGAACCGGTCGGACTCGCCGCGTCGTGCGTACATCATGGGTTTCGGCCGCCCGGCAAGGCGCCGCGCCGAACCGCGCGACTTCTACTGGCAACGCCCTGGACCCCACGGGTCCTGACTCGCCGTCCGGGCGGGCGCTCCGCCCTCCGGCCAACGAGGGCGGCGTACACCTCCAGGCCGCCACGATCAGGGTCCACTTCCACCAGCCCGCTGGAATGACGGATGGTCACTCTGGATGTGTTGGGGCTGGTGCGGGCGGGGCGAGAATCGACTGCACGGACGTGGTGACGATGTGGGTGACGTCGGGGTTCTCGAGGCGTCCGGCCCGCTGTTCGACCGCCGCGCCGTGCAGCAGGTAGTGCACGACGCTGACCAGCCAGGCGATTGGGAGGTCGGTGCGGAATACGCCGTCTTCCTGGCCGCGGCGGATGAGTTGCTGGACCCGCTCGGCAGGCGCGTCGTGCAACTGGCGGAGCCGCCCGGCGGGCAGGACGTCTTGAGCCGCCTGGAGCAGTGCGGCTGATTCGGCGACGAGCGACCAGCTGGATTCGAGCAGGCGGGTCAGCGCGTCCCGCGGGTCGCCACCGAGGTCGATGGCGGCCAGCGTCTCCTCACCGGCCCGGAGTGCGTCGGCGAGTGCCGCCTCGACCAGCTGCGCCCGGGTGCGGAAGTGGCCGTAGAGCGTCATCCGCCCCACGCCCGCGGCCTTCGCGATGTCGTCGATGGTCGCGGACGGGTCCCGGCCGAGGCAGGTTCGGGCCGCCGCGACGACGGCGGCGATGCTGCGTTCGGCGTCGGCGCGCCTGCGCGGCCGTGCGGCAGCAGGAGCCATGCCACCACCCTATCTCGTACGGGAATATACGAGTTAAGCTCCCGGTTCAGAATTCGTACGCGAACGTACGACTTACGGCGGGAGGCCGGTCATGACACTCGACGAGACAGGCGTGGAACGTACGCTGCACCCACTGCGCTGGCGAATCCTGGGCTTCCTCGGAGTGGCCCAGCTGATGTTGATCCTCGACATCACGGTGGTGGCCATCGCGCTGCCGCACATCGAGACCGACCTGGGGGCGAGCCGCGAGGCCCTCGCCTGGACCATCAGCGCGTACGCGTTGACGTTCGGCGGGCTGATGCTGCTGGGCGGCCGGCTCGCGGACCTGCTCGGGGCGAAGCGGATCGTGCTCGCCGGTCTGCTGATCTTCACGGTGGCGTCGCTGGTGACCGGGCTTGCTGAGGCCTCGGGCATGTTGATCGGCGGGCGCGTCGCCCAGGGCGTCGGGGCGGCGCTGCTGTCGCCGTCGGCGCTGTCGCTGGTCGTCACGCTGTTCGATGGCAACGAGCGGAACAAGGCGCTCGGCGTGTGGTCCGCGCTCGGCGGCGGCGGCGCGGCGCTCGGGGTGCTGCTAGGAGGGGTCCTCACCGCCGGGCCAGGCTGGCCATGGGTGTTCTTCGTCAACGTTCCGATCGGCCTGGTGATCATCGTCGCGCTGGGCCGGATGCTGCCGCCGCAGACCCCGGCCGCGACCGGAGCCCGACTCGACGTCTTCGGGGCCTTCCTGGTCACCGCGTCATCCGGGGCGCTGATCTACGCGTTCATCAGCGCCGGTGATCGCGGCTGGCTTACTGTCACCACCGCCGTGCTCGTCCTGATCGCCGCGGTCGGCTACCTGGCGTTCGTGACCTGGCAGAAGCGGGCCCGCTCGCCGTTGATGGACGTCCGGCTGCTCGCTCGCCGCCCAGTGGCCGCCGGCACCTTCCTGATCCTGCTGGCGACGGCGTTGATGATCGCCGTGTTCTTCCTGGGCACGTTCTACTTCCAGCACGGGCAGGGATACGGCGCGATGCAGACGGGCCTGCTGTTCCTCCCGGTGGCACTGGCAACGATGGCCGGCGCCCACCTCACCGGCCGCTCCATCGGCCGGCTGGGAGCGCGGCCCCTCGCCGTCGCCGGCCTGATCGTCGCCGCAGCGGGGATGACCATCCCCGCCCTGTCGATGCGGCCGGCCACCGTTGTCATCGGCGTCGCGATCGCGGCCGCCGGGTCCGGCGCCCTCTTCGTCGTCGCGTCGGCCACCGCGCTCGGCCAGGTGGCCCCCCACGAGGCCGGCATCGCCTCGGGCATCGTCAGCACCTTCCATGAGTTCGGTGCTGCCAGCGGGGCGGCCGTTGTCTCGAGCGTGGCGGCAGCCAGCCTCGTCGGCGACACTCTCGCCGGCTTCACGGATGGTTTCGTCGTCGCAGCCGCGGCCGCCGGCGTCGCCGCCCTTGTCGCCGCAGCGCTGACACCGCCGAAGCCCGCCCCACAGACAGCACCCAGCAGCGCCTCGACCTGACGTCCCCACCGCAGAACGGAAGGGGGCGGCCCCAGGGCCGACCTGGAGCTGCCCCCTTCTCGGCAGCGAACGCGAGAGCCGTCAGCCGGAGTTGGCGAGTAGCTTCCGCATCTGGGCGATCTCGGCGGTCTGGGCCTTCTCGATGGTCGCGGCGAGCTTCTTGGCGGCGGTGTTCTCGCCGTCGCGTTGCTCGGTCTCGGCCATCTCGATCGCACCTTCGTGATGGTCGATCATCAGCTCCATGAACATCCGGTCGAAGGCGGCACCCTTCGCCGCCTCGAGGTCGGCCATCTGCTCGCCGGACATCATGCCGGGCATGTCCTCGCCCATGTCCATGCCGCCGTGGTCCATGCCGGTGTCACCGGTGTCCTCAGGCACCTCTTCGCCCCAGGACCTCAGCCAGCCGGACATGGTCTTGATCTCCGGATCTTGTGCCCGTTTGATCTGCGCGGCCAGCTCCTTGACCTGCGGGCTCTGCGCCCTGGTCGGTGCAAGCTCGGCCATCTCCACCGCCTGGCGGTGGTGCGGGATCATGCCCTGGGCGAATTCCACGTCAGCGTCGTCGAACGCCGCCTTGGCGGACGTGGTGTCGCCGGGCTTGTTCTTGGCGTCGTCGTTCTGTGTCGTACCGCTACCGCCGCAGCTGACGATCAGCACGGCTGCAGCGAACGACGCGAGCAGGAAAGCAACAGGTTTACGCACGAATCCTCCGTGTTCTGCTTGTCGGTTGATCTGTCCCGTACGCCGACCGGCCAAACGACCGTCGGCACGAGGCGGATCAGGTCCGCGACACGCAGAGCACGGAGAGGGTTCGTGCGAGGGAGCGGGGTCGTCGTCGCCTGGATCGTAGGTACGACAAGACAACTGCGGACACGGACATGGCGGAGGCCGAGCACACAGCCCAGCCCCGACCTACCCGGAACAGCAGGCCGAACAGAAACACACCCCCGCCGAGCACGGCGATGCACAACCCCATCACCGGTCCGACGTCTGTGGGCAGAGGCCTCGGCTCCGACCCGCGGGTGTGAACGCGCTTTGCTGGTCCGACTGTGGCCGTCACCGCGGAGCGGCCATGGACGGTGTCGGCCGCTGTATCAGGAGCTACCTGGCGCGGCGCCGTGACATCGGTTTTGGCGTGCGGACCAGATGCCGCGGCCTGTGTGTCGCGAGCCGACGGCACGGCTTCGCCGGGGGTGTGCCCTCCCATGTGACCGCACACGATCTGAACCCCGTGCATGGCGAAAATGCCAGCCAGGAGCATGAGGGCGAGCATCAACCGTCGCGGCTCGCGCGCACGCTGTACCGCGCCCTGTCGTGGCGTGCGCATCGCCGGCGCGGGAGCCGTCCAGGTCATCGACACGCCACCACCTTACGCAGTCAGTACTCCCCCGGCATGTACGCGAACCAGAAAAGATCAAGCCCGCGCCACATCAAGCGGACACCAGAAAAGGTCAACGGCCCTGCGGTTCATGCCCATGTCCCTGTCTCGTTGATCGCTTCTTTCTTCCGGAACGCTCTGGGCATCTCGCAGTACCGCCTAGCCCAGGCGATCGGAGTCTCACCGCGCCGGATCAACGAGATCGTGCACGGCAAGCGCCGGATCTCTCCCGAGACCGCAGTACGCATGTCCAAGGCACTTGGGCTCAGCGAGCGGTACTGGCTGAACGTCCAGGCCGACTACGACATCGAGATTGAGAAAGATCGGCATCGGGCCGAGATCGACGCCATCACGCCGCTCACTGCGTGAAGCGTGAGCGCCTCCGGTCACACGTTGAACTTGAACTCCACCCGATTGCGTGATCGTGCAACACTATCCTGATGGACGATGCACGCGGTACACGGTGCGCGATCTACCTCCGACAGTCGCTCGACGCTACCGGCGACCAACTCGCAGTGCGGCGCCAGCAGGAAGACTGCCATCGCCTGGCGGCGCAACGCGGTTGGTCCATCGTGGCCGAGTATGTCGATAACTCGATCTCGGCGTCGGACAAACGCCGGGAGCGCCCGGGGTACGACAAGCTCGTCGCCGCATACGATGCCGGCGAGTTCGATGCCCTGATCTGTTGGGACCTCGACCGCCTGACCCGGCAGCCACGCCAGCTCGAGGACTGGATCGACCGTGCGACCGATCGCGGTCTACTGCTTGTCACCGCCAACGGAGAGGCCGACCTCTCCACCGACGCTGGCCGACTGTTCGCGCGAATCAAGGCAAGTGTGGGTCGAAACGAGGTCGAGCGAAAGTCCGCCCGCCAGCGGCGCGCGGCGTTGCAACGGGCGGAAACTGGTCGCCCCGCTTGGTGTGCGACTGACCGGGTACGCCGTCGACGGCTCGCTGATCGACCATGAGGCGGCAATCGTCCGGCAGATGTTCGAGCGTTTTGCTGTCGGCGACTCGCTGCGCTCTATCGCCGCTTGGCTCACGGAGATGGGCGTACCGACCCGGCACGGCTCGCCAAGGTGGCATCCGTCGACCGTCCGAGGTGCATTGATGAACCCTCGTTATGCAGGCCGGGCGGTCTATCAAGGCAAGGAGAACGGCAAGCTCGGAGGTTGGGAAGCGATCGTCGACGACGAACTATACGTTGCCGTCCAGGCACGGCTGAACGATCCGCGCCGCAAGACGAACAGGTACGGACACGATCGCAAACACCTCGGCTCCGGCTTGTACGAGTGCGGTGTGTGCGGTCGTCGCATATACGCGTGGTCGGGCAACCGGTACAGGTGTCGTGAGGGATGCCTGACGCGCGCTCAGGCAGGCATCGACGATTTCGTACTGCGGGTTGTTCGCGAGAGGCTTGGCCGACCAGATCTGGCAAACCTAATTACGCCGGAAGCATCCGACGAACTTCGACGCGTCGGGGACGATGTGAATCGGCTTCGGAGTCGGCTCTCCCAGATCGGGGACGATTACGACGCAGGCCACATCGACGGACGCCGGTACGCCGTCGCGAGCGAGAAGGTCCACGCCGAGCTATCAAGCGCCGAGGCGGCGCAAGCCAGACTCGCGGTCGGTTCGGCCGCCGCGTCGACTCTGTTTGCTCCGAACCCCATCGCCGCATTCGACGCCGCGCCCCTGATGATTCGACGGAACGTCATCGACGCGCTCTGTACGGTCAAGCTCTACCCGACAGCCCGAGGACGGAAGACCTTCGATCCGACATCGGTAAGGATCACCCCGAAGAGCTGGCACGTACATAACGCGCTCCCGTTCGCCGCCGGAGCACTCGGGGCGGTCCCTCTTGGCCGGCGATGGCAGTGACCTCCGACCCCCAGCATGTGTGGTCGTGCCGACGGTTTTACAGAGTGCTCACCGGATAGCTTTGACTTGGGGGTTTCCTTGAAATCGCTGGTTGGGCCGCGGGTGGGCCGCCGGCTGGCCGATTTCTTCATGCAGCCTCGCTCCGACCATGTGTCGACGACAACTACATTCCAGTCCTGACGATCGTTGGTGACGCCATAGGTACGACGTATCGATACCCGGCTGAGGACGCTGTCCATAATCACCCGTAAGCACACCTGGCGGATCTGCCCTCAGGGCACTTCTCGCGATGCCCACTGCGTCGCTCACTTGGTCGTCAATGGTGCGGAAGCTGTGTAGCCCGTAGTCGCCGACAGGTTCGATTGGGCCCGGTAGTTCGTTGCCGTGCTCGTCAAAGTATCGCCCTTTGGCCGCGCCCAAGAAGCAGTGCCGCGGCAGGGGTTCTCCGGGTTCCATGGATAGTTGTCCAAGGGTCTCGTGGTACCGCGGAGACCACGGCAGCCGGTTGGTCATGATCGGGGATACCAGTAGGTGATCTGGTCGCAGCACCCGGCGCGGTCAGGCTTCGCCTTCCGCGACGACCGTCGTTGGTGGTTTTGGAAGTGGTTCGGTCGAGCGGGTCGTAGGTAGTCCTCGGGGCCGCGGATGTCGTATCCCAGGCGGCGTTGGAGCCCGTGATCATCCTGGGCGAGCTCGGGCTCGACGGCCGCGTCAAGCCGGTCCGGGGCACGCTGCCGTCCGTGATCGCCGCGTCGGCCGCGGGGTGGCGGCGGTTCGTCGTTCCGGAGCCCAACGTGGGCGAGGCGAAGCTCGTTGAAGGCGCGGAGGGCTTCGGCGTCCGGTCGCTCCGTCAGGTCGTCGCCCTGCTTCGAGGCGATGACATCCCCGGACGAGCCTGCGTACGTCTCGGCGGACGAGCCGGCGACGGCCGAGGACCAGGGCGGTCTTCGCCGTCCGGATCGCCTGGACGGGCAGGATCTCGCCGAGGTGCTCGGGCAGGCAGCCGCCCGACGCGCAGCCGAGGTAGCGGCGGCCGGCGGCCACCATCTGTTCATGTCGGGCCCGCGTGGTGCCGGCAAGACCATGCTCGCCGAACGCATGCCCGGCCTGCTGCCGGATCTGCCACCTGTCGCGGCGCTCGAGGTCAGGCGATCAACTCCGTAGCGGGCCTGCTACCGGCTGACGCGCCGCTCATCGTCCGACCGCCGTTCTGCGATCCGCACCACTGCGCGTCGCTGCCGGCGATCGTGGGCGAAGGCTCGCGGGTCGCGCGTCCGGGAGCCGTCTCGCTCGCTCATCGCGGAATCCTGTTCCTCGACAAGGCGCCAGAGTTCCGGGCCCAGCGTACTCGACGCGCTCCGACAGCCCTTGGAGCACAACGGTGAAGTGGTGATCGCCCGTTCGGCGGGGACGGCTCGGCTGCCGGCCCGGTTCCAGCTGGTGCTGGCGGCGAACCCGTGCCCCTGCGGCCGGGCGTACGGGAAGGGCGTCTACTGCACGAGCAGCTCGTCGAGTCGACTGAGGTCGTCGCGGCGCGAGTCGGCGCGGCGAGGGAGCGTCAGGCACATCGCTATGCCGGACTGCCCTGGTCACTCAACGCCCACGTGGCTGGCTACGAGCTCCGCCGGCGTTGGCCGCCTGAGCCGTCGGCCCTGCCCGTACTGGAGAGCCATCTGTCGAGCGGCTGGCTGACCGCTCGGGGAGCGGACCGCGTCCTTCGAATCGACTGGGCGTCTACCTTGCTGATGTTGCACTGACCACGACACAGCGCGCCAGAAGTTGTGCGATGATCCGGCCATCCCGACAGCAGGCTCTCCGGGGAGCCCGAGGCCTTCAGGCCGAACCGGTGGGAGTAAGAGGCGGTAGGCGGGAGGGCCGTACGCGTGCCGCGCGATCGGCGCCCTGTGCAGTCCCCACCGGACCCGTCGCGACGCCAGTTGTGGCGCCAACCGATCCGGCAAGCTACAGCCGTCACCCGCCCGAGCCTGACGCTCCTCACGCGCGGAGCCAGATGATCTCAGCCGAAGACATCGGCCGCCGTGATCCGACCTTCGGCGCGGAGTTCGTCGAAAGCCTCCATCCATGGCTCGAGCCAGCGTCTGAAGTGGGAGCAGACGGTCGGCGCAGCCTGTCGGTCCTCGGCCGACCTTGAGATTGCGCGGACTACCTGCGGCGGGCTTCGTCGTTTCCCCAAGCTTGACTCGCGCCGAGCGCGGCAATGCCGCGCATTGGTCACACTGTGGCGGGGATGGGCGGCGACATCGACGTCCTCGGAGCCGATGAAGTTCCTCTGGTCAGCCATCGCCGGCCCAGCTGTCGGCCCGAATCAGCAACGCCTACGCTCGGATATGCCTTACCCGCAGCCATAGTCTCGGAACAGAACGACACCGCGATCTTCTGCCGCATACATCCTAGCATCGCTAGTCGGGAATGCGGCCCAAGCTGTGCTGTATGAGCCCAAGATGCGCGACCACGGACACAGGTTCGCCTGCCATCGTGCGGCCGATCCAGATTGGATAGACACCATCGCCCAAGGGGCATTTGAAAACCACCGCGTTCACCCCTATTTCTGCGTCGAGAAGGACATTGATCCAGTCCCTTTGTGCGATGTCTTCGATTGCCCTTTTATGCCTTCTGGATCCCAGGCTGTCATTAGATGCGGCCAGCGCCGGACACGCGCCCGAGTCGACGAGGCATCCCTTCCCGCTGTCGACCTCGAGCCGAGCGAAAGATGCGGCAGCATGCGGTTGATCCTCAAGACGTGCCAGTTCCCACGTGGCCACAGGCAGCTCGCGGAAGGCGATCTTGACCGCCGCAATTTCTCGAGAAGGTCCAGGTGGGTCCTTGCAAGTTACCGCCAATCTCACTGGATAGGCTCCAGGCTCGACCACCAGCATGAGTGGTCTAACTCGTTCCGCGATACCTGAGCCCCATGTTGGATCGCAGGCCAATATACGGCCACTTGGAAGGTGCAGATAGCCCGCATTTTCAACTTGCTGCACGGACACTCGCGGATCGCCGCTCCACCGATAGCGGGCACCGGACCGGAACACACCTTCAAGATCAGGCTGGATTGGCGCCATAACCCTCTATCTCTAACCTCTACTTTCCATAGACAGGTGCTTCATCGGCTCTGGACTACGGACTGACGGCTATGAAGCGTGGCGAGCCAGACCAGGGCTTACGCGATCGGAAGAAGACCTTCTCGCCACCGGCGTACTTAGCAAGGAAGGCACTAAAGGACAAGTCCGGGTGATATCTTAGTCGGTTCTTCAGCGATACGATTACACCCCACCGATTCGGGTCTGGTTCAAGTGGAAGCCAGCAGCAGGTGACCCCATCCCAGGTTTCACCCCACGGCACCATGCCGCCAGGCTCGGGATACACCGGCGCCGACGGAGACCCTGGATGACGTTCGCTTATCAGGCGACGGTACGACCGGTCCAGAAAGCCAGACAGGTCGGTCTCACCACCAGCGTACGGGGCCGCGACTGTGATATCGCAGAAGGTGCCTGCGCCATAGGTATCGGCAAACTCTTTGTAGTCATCTGGCAATCTGCACTGCAGTTGGCGCTCGGCCAGAGGCCAATCGACCGGTGCTACGACGGACTGGGCCGGTCCTAGCATCTCGGAAAGCACGAGAAACTGGCTTGTCGGGCGTCCGCCTTTGGCATTCATGACCCTCTGCCAGAACCAAGGTCCCGGCAGAGGTTCCGTAACTTCTGATTTGGGCGGGCGTGGCTGAAGCGACACAAATTCTGCTTGAAGGGACGGTCGTCCGAGCAGACTCACGTCAAATCTACCTTGAACAACCTCCAGTAGGAACTCACTTGCCCCTCCATGAAAGCTCCGCCAGTTTGTGAACTCCCCGTCAGCAAGGACGACCGGCCACCTGTTTGGATCATCGTGATTCGTTACCCAAAAGAGGTACCCGCTCAACCGCGCAGCCCGTGCCCATGGCAACACCCCGCCGCGCTCCGGAAAGATCGGATACGGAAAGTTACCACTTCCCGTCTCACGCCATGAACGCATGTCGCCCAGCGGACTGTAGGCGTAGAAACCCAGGAATTCATTCGGAGGATAATCTTGATCCCCTGGCCGGTTCAATTGAATCAAGCCTTGGAACAATCCGTCCGGAAATGTTTCCACCATGTCCTTGTAGTCATCAGGTAACCGCAGTCCGACAGACCGTTCCACCGCCTCCCAGTCGGGGAAACTGCCTAGCCGATCCTCTATCCCGAGTAGTTGGCTCAACTGCTGTACGGAGTTCACTAGGTACAACTCCAAGGAGTACGAACGTCATGTGGAGAAACGCAACTATACTACCCCCCGCCATGCATGGCACATCGGAGCGAGGAGGGGGTCGGCGCCCGGCTTGTTCGACGAGGCACGCCGCTCCCGGAGCCGTCGCAGTCGGCGGTGATGCTTTGCAGCAGTGAGGCCGGTGGACAGGCAAGACCGGTCCTTCGCTATGTCCTCACGCACTTCGGCTTGACCTCCAGCGTGGGACGACAACAGTATTGCCAAAAAGACATGATCTCCGTGGAGCCACCGCTGCCGTGGCCTGGACTTGGTCAGCATTCGCCACAACTATGGCATGTTCGGCATGAATTCATTAACAATGTCATCACGCCCACTGCTTGCTATATAGATTTGTAGCCCGGCAGGTGGATCTGTCGGATAGTATCCCATACCTGCCGGCCGGCTATAGATCGGCACAGTTGAATAGTAGACGCGCTCCCCACTATTCAGCCGCTCTCTCACTTCATCTTCGTATTCCACCATCGCCTCCTGGTTCACGTTGGGCCAAAGTGGCACAACGTTGAGTCGGTCGCTCGTGCCGCCAAATTGACGGGCAATGAGATGACTTCTATCCATGCCTGGCTTCCAACCGACCGGAGTCTGCGGCTGTCTACCGTCTACCTTCCGAGCCCAGGGGGGCAAGCAGGCTAATGCGCCAGACGCCCGGCCGCCGCCGTCAGGGTTGAAGTATTGAATGTATCCGGCACTGGCTGATTGCTCTGAAAGGCAGTCGTCTCGGTTCGCGTCGTCGTCGATGTTTCGCCGACCATCACCGAGTTCCCAGGAGTCGAGGACGTCCTCAATAAGTATCGGTGCAGCAACTCCGATAACTCCTGGTCCAGCCCTTCCGGCGGTCGGTCCAGTACCCGAGCGGCCCGTGGTGATTCGCGGCGAAGTCGCAGGTCCCACTCTGCCGATAGGAGTGGTGACCCCGGCAATGACGGCGCCGTCCCGAGGGTCAGCGGTCGCAGTGCCTGTTTGGTCCTTTATTGTGCGGGCAGCTCCTTCGGGGTCGGGATACATGTAGAGGTAGTCGTCGGAGACTTCGTGGCCGTCGTAGTCGATGCCGGAGATGGGGTTGCCGGCGGCCATTCCGTAGCGGTTGCCGGTGAATGGGTTGGTGACTAGGTTCATATCGGCGAGGGCGCCGCTGTAGTTGTCGCGGGTAAGGAAGCGGTTGATGCCTGGGCTGTAGTCGCGGAAGCCGAGGTCGTAGCTGCCGGCGTTGGGGTCGAACCGTTTGGCGGTGTAGCGGTAGGGGTTGTACGGCTCTTTGGTGGGATCTTGCGCATCGGGCTTGTCGATGCCGGTGAACTGGGCTTCGTCGTTGTTGCCGTAGGCGGTGTAACCGTAGGTGGCTTTGGTGTCACCTGTGGATCCCGTGATGGTGTCAATGCTGCTGTGTGGGTCATACGAGTAGTAGCCGTCTTCGTCGGCTCCGCCGCCGGTGTCTTTCTTGGTTTGGTAGAGGCGCCGACCGTAGGCGTCGTAGTTGAAGGTCTTGGTGGCCTGACCGGCCTGGTTGAGTTCCTTGACGAGTTGCTCGGTCAGTCCGAGGTACTCGAAGTCGGTGGTCTTCTCGCCCGCACCGCCGGCGTCGGTGGTTTTGGTGGTGGTGCGGTCGAGGGCGTCGTATGTGTAGGTGGTGGTGCCGGCGCCGGTCTTGGTGTGCCGGGCGATGTGGTCGAAGCCGTCGTAGCGGTAGGACTCGATCAACGCGTCGCCGACGCGGTTGGTGACCGTGTCCAGCCGGCCGTACGGGTCGTAGTTGTAGTCGGCGGTCGCGGCGGTTCCGCCGTTGATGCTGATGGCGGTGGTCTGGAGTCGGTTGCGGTCGTAGGTGTAGTCGGTTTCGGTGGTGGTGCCGCTGGCGGTGATGGTTTGTGTGACGACGTTGTTGTTCGCGTCGTGGGTGTAGGACTCGCTTCCAGCACCGGTTCCGGTCTTGGTGAGGCTCTTGATGCGGTCGAGGGGGTCGTAGGTCCAGGAGGTGGTGGTGTTCAGGCTGGCGCCGGGGTTGTCGGCGTTCTGCTTGACGGCGATGTCTTGGATCTTGTTGCCGTTGGGGTCCCAGGCCTGGTCGTGGGAGGCGACGATAGTGCCGGAGGGCTTCTTTTCGGTCTGGGTGTCGAGCCGGCCATCGAGGAAGTAGGTGTAGTCGACGGTGTTCCCGTTCGGTTTGGTTTCTTGTAGCCGCTGTCCGCGGTCGGTGTAGGTGTAGCGGGTCACCTTCGGGTCAGTGACCTTGGATAGCAGGTCCCGCACGTCGTACTCGAACGTCGCGGTGGTTCCGTCGAGTTCGCGGCTGATCAGGTTGCCGTTCGGGCCGTAGCCGTAGCGGGTGGTGTGTGCAGCGGCGCCGCCGACCATCTCCTCGACCTTGGTCACCTGGTTCAGCTCGCTGTAGGTGACCGCGTAGGAGTCGACGGGTGCGCCCGACCTCTTGTCGTCGATGGTCTTCAGGTTGCCGTTGGGGTCGTAGAGGTAGCCGAAGTCGACCTTTTCGTTGTCGGTTTCGGTGGCGGTACGGACCAGTTTCACCGCATCGGCGGTCACCGTTCCCCCACCTGCGGCGTTTTGGGTGAGGACGATCTTTTGGTTGGTGGCCTGCTCGTCAAAGGTGAGCGGTGCGCCTACGGCCACCCAGGTCCCGGTGTTGTTGTTCTGGTTGATCGCCGACGGCGTGGCGGTGCCGGACGCGTGGGTGATCTTGTAGGAGGCTGAGCCGGCGCCGGGCACGGCCGGGTACTTGACATAGACCTGGTAGCTGCCGTCTTGCGGGATGCGTAGTTTCCAGGTGAACGTGTCCGTGCCGCCTGCGGTACGGGTGCGGTAGTCCGGACCGTGTTTGCCGGTGGCGGTGGTGCCGGTGGCCCAGGAGCCGGCGGGGGCAGCGACGGTGTTTTGGGTGTCGGAGTTGTCGACCAGCACCCGCTGCGCGCCGACCTTGATGCCTTCGTCGGCGCGGGCGGCGAGCTTTCCGCTGGGGTAGTAGCCCCAGGTCTGTACCCGGTCCGGGGCACTCGTGTCGCCACCACCGCCGGTCAGCTCACGTGTGGTTTGCTGGCCGAGGGTGTTGTACTCGTACTTGGTCTGGATGTCCCACGGGTCGGTCGCGGTCTTGGTCCAGGTGTTGTCGTAGTAGGTGTAGCTGGTGTCGTTGCTGCCAACGGCCTGGCCCTGTGACGGCGGCGCGGACACTGTGGCGAGTCGGCCTACGTCGTCGTAGCTGTAGGTGGTGATGTTCGCGGTGCGGTAGGCGGGATTGGCATCGGCAGGGTCGAACGGGGAGCGGACCTCCTCGACCCGGTTCATTTCGTCGTAGCGGGTCTCGGTGAGGAAGTCGGTCAGGTCGCCGGTGGCGACCCCGCGCGGGGAGATGACCTTGGTGCGGTTGCCTACCTGGTCGTACTCGTACTTGGTTGCGCGGTAGATAGCACTGACGCCGTCGCTGGTATGTGGCACCCGAACCTGCGACACCTTGCCACGGGCGTCAAGGGTGTACAGGGTTTGCGGCCCGTCGACCGGTGGTGTTGCCCAGTCCCTGAACGACGACACCAGCCCGTCTTTGTCGTAGCCGACCTTGAACACCTTGCCGGCAGCATCGGTGGTGGAGGCGCGCCAGTGGTTCCGGTTGTAGGTGTACTTGGTCGTGAAGTCGTTGGCGTCGGGGGTGGCACTCTTGCGCGGGTCGACCACCTTGATCAGATTCCCGACGTTGTCGTAGCTGTAGCTGGTGACACCGCTGTCGGCGTCGGTCACTTCCTCCAACTGGTTGACAACGTCATAGCTGTAGCTGGTTTTGAAGTCGTCCGGGTCGGTAGTGGTGAGGGTGCCCTTAGGCTCGGTGACGGTTTTGAGGTTGCCTACTTTGTCGTAGGTGTAGCTGGTCTTGCGGGCCGGGTCACCGGTCTGGTCGACTGGCTCGGTCGCCTCGATCAGCTTGTCCGTGGCGCTGTAGGCGCCGGTGTAGACGGCGTTGTCGGGGTTGGGGGTGAACGCCTTGGTGACGTTGTCGTTGTCGTCGTACTCCGGTGCCGGGGTGATGATTGGCTGGCCGGGGATGAACGGCTCGGTCCGCTTACCGGGCCGGCCGAACACGTCGTATTCCTGCAGCGTGTCCTTCTGGTTCGCGTCGGTGACCTTGGTGACCTGGCCGCGGGCGTCGTAGACGACGGTGGTGTTGGCGTTGTCCGGGTCGGCATCGTCGATCGTCTGCGGGAAGCCGGTGACGTCGTAGTCGCTGAAGCTGGTGGTGTGACCGTTCGCATCGGTGGCAGTCAGCAGCTGCCCAAAGCTGTCGTAGCTGTAGCTGGTTTTGAAGTCGTTCGGGTCCCCAGTGGTGGCGGTGCCGGCTGGGTCGGTCACCGTCAGCAGGTCACCGGTCGGGCTGGAGGTGAACGCCCACTTGCGGCCTTCCGGGCTGGTTTTGGCAGCCAGGTCAGCGACGTGCACGTCCGGGCCGAGGATCGGCGTGTAGTCGTACTTGGTGCCGGCGGTGCTGTTGAGGTTGGCCTCGGCGTCCTTGATCTCCTTCGGGTAGCCGGTGTTCGGGTCGTAGACCCAGGTGGTGACCGCCGCGTTGGGCTCCTCGAGCCGGATCAGGTTGTTGTCGTCGTCCCAGCCGAGCTTGGTGACTTCTTGTTTGGCGTTGGTGATCTGGGTTGGTCGGCCAAACCCGTCCAGCACGAAGTCGGTGGCATGGTTTTCGGCGTCGGTGACGACGGTCTGGATCTGCGAACCTCCAGATCCGTCCGGGTCGGAGTAGACGAAGCCGGTGGCGTTGGTGAGCCGGTCGGTGATGGTTTGGGCCCACCAGTGGAACTTCGGGTCTGCGGGCGGGTCGTAGTAGGCGATGCGGGTGTTGTTGGTGCGCGGGTCGGTGACCGTGACCAGTTTGACGTTCTTGTTGCCCTCGTCGGCGTCGTAGTCGAACTTGAACGTCTTCGCGTTCGCATCACCGGCACCGTCAACGAGCCGCCCGAGCAGGCCCTTGTCGGTGTAGGTGAAGGCCAGGTTCCGGCCGGAGATGTCGCTGACCTGCTCTACCTTGTCGATGATGTGCGGGTTGGTCAGATTCGCGCCGTTGATCACCGCCCCGGTGCCGTCGATGTAGCTGTAGGGCTGCCCTTTCTCGTAGTAGTCGAGGGTGAGGGTGTCAAGGTTGTTCGGGTCGGTGATGTATTTGAGGAACTTGGTGGGCTTGTTGTTGGAATTGCGCTGCTCGTAGCTGAAGACGAGCTCGTTGCCGTTGTTGTCGACCACGGCTGATACGTAGCCTTCGCAGTCGAAGTAGAACTTGGTGCGGTCCGGGCGGGTCATCACCCAGGCTCGGTCCTCTTCTGGCACTGGTGGGCCGCAGTCGGCGAGTTCTTGCAGGAGCATGTGCACCCCGGCCGGATGGAGCCACTTCCCGGTTGGGGCGTCCCATCGGAAAACGTGGCTGGTGCCGTCCCCGTCGGTCATGGTGACCTTGGTCGGGTTCGGGTTGGGGTGGAAGTCCAACGGTGTGCCCAACCTGGTAGGCGCCGCCGGCTGGAGTGACCAGCCGAACCCAGCCATCGTGTCGGAGGTGTCCAGGGAGTTGTAGGCCAGGCGCAGGAACGTGTTCAACCCGCGGGAGGGGTTGGAGAACGCGTCATAGGACCAGACCGCATTCCCAGCGGCGTTGTTCACCAGCATCGCAGACCCGGCGCCGGTGGCCTGGCCGCTGTAGGAGTAGAACCGCTCCAGCCCCAGCGGACTGGAGGTCGGATCCTCCACCGTGATGTTCTGGTTCAGACTGCCAATCGACGGACTGGTTTGGGACAGCCACTGGCTGGTGGTCTTGTTGAACAGCTCCCACCGCAGCACGTAGGCCAGCCGCTTGTTCCCCTCATCGGACTGGATCGGCGTCTTCACCTCCGCGTTCACCGTCACCGTGTCACCGGAGACCACCGTCTTCGGCAACGCGGTCTGCGACGAGCTGCCTGCGCCGGGAACGGGGCTACCATCCGGCAGCTCCCACCGGTACGAGACCACCCAATCTGCTACCGGCCAACTCGTCGTGGTCGCGTTCGACACCGTGACCGGCACCGTGTAGATGTCGCCGGGGATCATCCGCGCCGGCGTATCCGGCGCATAGTAGGTCGAGGCGGTCGTTTTCTCTAGGTAGGTGACGGTAAGCGCGGGCCGGTGATTTGGATCGGAGATGGTCGCGGTGCCCGCGAAGTGGGCCGGCAAGTGCTCTGGTTCGGGGGTGGGCTTCACCAGCAGTCCGTGATTGCTGGTGGGGGTTGTGATCCAGTTGGAAACAGCGCTGGTCACTTTCCAGGTGTGCCAGTCCGGCGTGTTCACGAGGAGGCCGGTCTTGTTCGCCGCCGCGGTCGGATTGTAGTCGCCGCCAGGGGTGGCCCAGTTTGTGGTGGCGTTGGCCTTGGTCCAGGTGGCCGTAGCCGGATCGAAGTCGCGGGTCAGGGCGTGCACGCTGAAGACGTCGTTCCCGCCAATTCCTGTTTCTCCGTCCAGGCCGGGCCGGTTACCCCACATGCTGAAGTCGGCGTCGGTCACCGTGGATCCGGTCGGGATCTGCGAGGTGTCGAAGTCCACGAGCGCACGGTGCTCGTCGACGGTTTCCTCAGGCGACCCGACCACCAGAACAGGAGATGCCGCACCTGTTGGTGTAGACGTTCCGTTCTCGATGTAGGTATCCGCCGCGACGCTTGCACCGTGCAGGACCCGGATGATCCGACCCGCCTTCGGCAGCTTGACCGGTTCAGGCTTGGAAACTGACAGACCGGCGTCTTTGGTTTTCACCGCCACCCGGTAGTAGTAGATCCGCCCATACGGGTTGGCGTCATCGGCCGCGGTCGGTGTCGCGGTAGTGTCAGTGTAGGTCGTGACCGTCTTCGAAACCGGCGCCACCAGCGTCGCCGCGGACGCTGTGAACGTTGGGCTGGTGGAGCGGTGGACCTGATACTCGACGATGTCGTTAAAGTCGGCTGGACTCGGGTCGATATACGGGTTCCAGGTCAGCTTCGGTCCGGTCGCATAGATGACGTCCGGAGTCTTCAGATCCACCATCGTCTGGTAATAGCCCTGGACGTCGATGACCAGCCCAGACGCTGCCGAGGAGTAGATGTTGATCTTCCCGCCGGTGCCTAGCGGCAGGATCGCCGTGCCTGTCACGTTGTTGTCGGGCTCGTTGTAGCTGAGCAGTGTCGCGTTCGGCTGTGTCTGGCCGGTTGGCCAGCCAACCATGATGCCTTTCGCAGCCGGTGCAGCAGAGGTCACTGAAAGGACCACTGCGTTCACGCCGGTCGATGGGACCACCACCGCCCCGCCGGCATCCTTCGCGCCCGCGACCTGTATCGATCTGGTCTCACCCGCGTCCAGGTCCGTGCTGCTGGTGTAGATGCGGCGGGGGCTGATCGGCACATAGAAGTCCCGCCCATTCTGCGCGGCGTCGAGGTAGTAGCCCTCCACGTCCACCATCAGCCGCGCCGGACCGGAACCTGCGTTGACCTTGACGCTGATCTTCCCACCCGTACCGATCTTCACCTGCGCGAATGCTGAACCTATCTGGCCGGCCTCGACGTGCAGTGTTGTTGCCGACCCGTCTGTGTCACCGGTGGGGTGGGCGAGCAGGCTCATCTTGGAGCTCGGGGAATCAACAGTCAGGTTCACCGCCACACCAGACACGCCCGACGCAGGCACACCACCGGCCCCGGTCACCTGAACGTCCCGGGTCTCACCAGCCTGCAGTGGCACCTCGCCGGCGTTGTTGGTGTCGTAGATACGCCGCGGCGACAAGGCAACGAACGTGCCGCCGGCCGTCGTCACCGTCGAGTCGGTGAAGTAGCCTTGGATGTCGATCACGACATCGACAGAGCCGAACCGGTTGTAGATGTCGACCTGACCGCCGGTGCCGAGCTTCGCGACCACAGTGTTCGCCTCGCTGACCCCACCTGTCACGCTCAGCTGCGACACCGTCGGACGCGGCTCACCCGTCGGATAGACCGCCAACCAAGTGCTGTTCGGCTGCGGCGGAACCGTCACCGTCATCACCACCGCAGACACACCTGTAGGCGGCACACCCCACGGCGGACTCTCGCCTCCTGGTTCGCCTACCTGTACATCAAACGACCGCGCCGTATCGGGCCCGATGGTTCCCGTGTAGCCACCCAACCCACTACGCGTATCGACGATCCGAAACGGCGTCAGCGGCACATACTCCCCACCCGCGGCCTCGGTCCCCGAATCCTCCGCCGCCAACGCCTGCACCGACCCCGACCGCACTGCCACCGACGCCGCGCCAGCCGAAACACCTGCCGCCGACCTCGAACCGGCTGCCACGGAAGCATCCGCAGCCGCAGCAGCTCGCAGCGGTGAAGTCGCTGCCCCCACCACCCCTGACGACGCGGGCGCCTTCGGAACCGCACCGCTCAACAACTGGCCCGCTATGGCAGGCGGTGCCACCAACCCCACCCAAAGCAGACACGCCGCGACCACCCCCAACACCCGAAACGCCAGAGCGCGGCGACGAACAGCCAGCAAGGACGACCTGCTCACGCCAGACAACCCAGACACACCCATGCACGACTCCCCACCCAAGACCCAAGGGCTTCCCCGAGGAGCGGCACGCCGGTCCAGCCCAAACTGGCGAATGTCTACACCACTCCGGACCATCCCGACTAGTGGGACGCCAAGAATTCACCGGCCGTGAGCAAACGGCGGGACAAATCATCAATCCCAAATGAGAAGATGATTACCATTAGAGGCTTATGGTCCAGCTAGGCACCTAGCATTACCTTTGAACCGGCGAACGAAGGGAACTTAACAGTCAAAACATGCCTAATGTGCCGAGGAGCGAAATGCTCCACTGATGCCAAAACGGCGAAAAACCCTTGCCGTCCGGAAACGGCCGGCCAGCAGGTCCCAACAAGTCAGCTCGCGCGAACAACCTTTCGGATTGAAGTTCGGCCTCATCTATCTCAGGATGAACCGGATAAAACTCTCTACATCGGATCAAATCCTCGGCCACGGACTTGATCAAAGGGGCGAGGGCGTGGTCGATCGTGCAGGGTTTCCCGGTCTTGGTAGTGGCGCCGCACCCGGCGGGTACCGATGGATGCCCCGTTGCGCGTGGAGGGGGTAGGTCGTCAAGCGCTCGGGCGTGTGATGTGGGCGCACCCGGTGAACGCGAGACCTGCCTCCGAGCTTGTGCAGCGACCAGTCGCGCGTGTCCTTGCAGCTTCGGCCTCCGGGGCGTTCGTCATGCGCCTTCACTCCCGCCCTGCTCACCACGGGACTCATCGGAACGTGGCGGCCCTCCGAGAGCACGTTCGATGCGTTCGTTCCACAGCGACTCCTCTCCGTCAATGCACCCCTCGTAGACCCGCAGCAGTACCTCCACGCTGTGGCCGGCGCGGCGTGCCACCTCCGTTATGGGTACACCCCGCGTTGAGTGCGAGGGACACGCCAGCGTGGCGTAGGTCGTATGGCCGAGCTGCCAGTTTCGAGCGGGCCTGCTCTCTTGTGAAAGCTTGGCGACGGGCTCTATCCCAGACTCGGGCGTACACGCTCTCAGAGAGGTGTCCTCCTCCCCTGCCGTAGAACAGACGGCCGTCGGCGGCGGGCCTGACCTGCTCCAGGTGATGACGAAGTAGTGCGACAAGCTCGGGAGGAATCGGCACGTCCCGCGTGGCGTGCTTAAGGCCGAGGACGCTCCCGGGATCGCGGACCAGATCGATAACAACGCCATGGACCAGTTCCTCGACTCACGGGATCTGCGGGAGTCGATCATTGACGCCGCATTCGACGTCGAGTCGGCGATCGGGAAGCTCTCCGGCGCCGCAATGGGCGATGACGCGCGGGCAGAGAGGCTGATCCGGATAATCGGTGAGTTCATGTGGGAGACAAGACGCGAGCAAAACGCCTGAGGGTTCACTCGCGCGGCGATTAGTTCAGACCGCTGGCGTCAAGCGTGGCCCTGCCGTACCAGCCGTCGGTTCTTTACCCACACCCAGCACGCCACCTTCGCATGGCAGCACAAGGCGAGGGCAATCATCATGCTCCCCCGTCACTACTCGACGCTGAGCCGAGATCACCAATCCTCTGTTCGTGGCGAGACTCGTGCGAGGCGGCCCTGACTCGGCTGGGTGTGCGAACCGAGCTCGCTCGTCAAGCTGGACGGCGTACCGTCGCGACCGGTTTGATCGACCTTAGGTAGCTGTCACGGTTCCTCTGCAGAGGCTCGGCGATCTGGGCGACTTTCCTCCGGAGCAGGTTCGCGTCTCGTCGAGTCAGCGATACCAACGGCCTCCGGAGCCAGATTGACCATGCATCCTTGCGGGGAAAGGCCTCCAAGCGCCGGACCAGTGGGGCGACTTCCACGCCGGTCAGGTATGGTGCGAGCGAGTCGATGTCAAGTCGACAGCCACGGGTGAACGTTCTGCCCACCAGCTCAACCGGCGGGTCGCGATGCAGCACATCGCTGACGACCGTGGCGTGGCCTATCACTCGGGTCCGGTCCCGGCCTGGGTTGTGGAAGCAGCCGCGCGTCGTCAGGACGAAGAGCTCGTCCCCGACCGCCAGGCGGATCCACCTCGGAACGCCGGGTCGCTGGAAACGCCATCCTGTTTTCCCGGAGCACCCAAGCGAGTGCCTCCCGCTCCCCGATCACGAGGAGATAGGACGACGGCGTACTCATACAGTCAGAGTAGTGACCTCGGCGGAGAGCTCAGCTACAAGGCAGCGAACTTGTACGAGGACAGTCTGCGGACATTGGCCGAGGTCCAGCTGGCAGCTCTCCAGCCATGCCACTCACGCTCGTCACGGGTGCGGGATCCCCCACCATGTCACGCATCGGACGGCTGGCCATCGGGTGATCTGGTCAGTAGATCCAGGACCCTCGAATCAGGCTTGATCTGTGCGGGCCGCTGATAGAGAGCGCCGGATCCGCGCGGTGGGGTGACGATCGTTCCGACGCGGACGAATCCAAGACGCTCGTAGTACGCCTGCAGGTCCGGATTATGGCGGTGCACATCGAGGCGAAGCCATGCGCGGCCGGATCGGGCAGCGCGATCCCCCGCCCATGCGAGCAGCCGCGCGCCGAGGCCACGCCCCGCCGCCCGGCGCATCGTTGCCATTCGGTACACATACAGCGCGTTGTCGGGACCGTCAGGCCAACCGTGGGCAAAGTCGGGATCGGCGTTCGGGCTGAGAGTGATCGTTCCGACGTAGCCCCGGTCATCAGAGGCGATGTACACGTAGCCGTCGACGACGTACTTCTCGATTCTTTGCGCCCGCCACTCGTTGTCCCGTTCGAATCGGGCAGGCCACTGGTCGATCCCCCGGGAGGCGAGCCACTCTGCTGCCTCGTTCAACAGAGCGAAAACGACGGGTAGATCATCAGGCGTTGCCTGCCGGAGCAGCGGCCGGTGGTCGGTTGTCGAGGTCATAGGTGATCACGAACCTGTCCGTTGGTAGCACGTCGACGGTGGTACGCATGGGAACGTTGTCGGCGTCGTAGCCGGTGCGGGTGTGTTCGAAGACCGGCGCGCCCGACGCCAGCTGCAAGATTGTCGCCTCATCGGAGGTCGGCATCCTGCCGACAATTCGGCCGTCGAGCCGAACTTGGTGACGTCCTCTCGCTGCCAGCCAGGCCAGCGGACCGGGCTGCATGTCACCTGGATCTTCGATCGGGGTACCAGCCGCAATGGATGTCGGCCAGAACGCCGACGAGATGGAGTACGGCCGATCGTCGACGAGCCGAACGCGTCGACGCAGGACGACCGCCTCATTCTCGGCGATCTCAAGGCAAGCTGCGATGTCGGCAGGCGGGACAACTCTCAGCACATCCAGACGCATACCCGGCGTACGACCTTGCGCCTTCACGTCAGTGATCCAGATGTCATGGGTCGCGCCGCTGCGTCGGTCCGGGCTCTCGGAGCCGGTCAGGTCGTATATGAGGGCTTCACGTTGCCGGACGAGGTATCCCCGACCTTGCATGACGTCCACGAGACCCTCGTTGACGAGGGCTTGGAGTGCTTGTCGCACTGTGCCCCGCGTTACGTCGTACTCGGCTCTGAGCGCCGCCTCTGACGGGAGCATGTCGCCCGGCTTGTAGTCGCCCGAGCCGATTCGACGCCGCAGGTCGTCGGTGATTCGGCGGTGTAGCGGGCGGCCATCTGCGGTTGCCATTCGTGGGCCTCTCTCAGTCGGAACATTGCCGGTCAGTCTCTCACATGAAGGTACCTGTTTGGACAAGTAGGGTCTGTGGTGTATCGTCCTGTACATACCTGTCTTACCTGTCCATACGAGTGAGGTCTGAATGTCCGATCGCTACGTACGTCGGTGCCGCGAGCTAGGGACGATCCTGCGCGAGCTTGGCGACCTGGCCCAGCCTGTCGAGATCGAAGCGACGCGTACCGACGTCCTCTGCTACGAGGTCCTCCGCAAGTCCGAGGCCGCGCACGCGGTCGCTGCCGAACTGCTGCGGATCTGCCAATGCCCATGAACCAGCCCAATCCCCACCGGCCGTCAACAAAATTGCCTAAGGAGCGAGAGCGCACCATGAACGCATCAGTCAGAACCGCCGCTGGGAATCGTTCGCAGGTTTGGTTTCGACCCGGCCGCTACGTACCGGTGGTCCGCATGCCGGTCGCGAGAGTCCACGGGATCGAGGTGTTGCCCGAGCCGCGTCGCGGTGTGCAGGTTGGTCGTACGACGATCCACGGCACCACGGGTGAGTTACGGGAGTTGGCGGCGCAGATTCTGCGTGCCGTCGGCGCTGTTGAGGCCGCTGAGTCCGAGACCGCGGCTTGAGCGTCGTCCTGGCGGTGCTGGTCCGGCCCACGTGTTGTGCCGCGGACCGGGCCAAGGCCTTCAGGGCCTGACCGGGGCCATCGGCCCTACCGGTTGGTTGAGAACTGAAGACGGAACTGCGGGGCCGGACGGCTTGCCCTTCAGAGGTTTGTCGGGGTTGACGTTCCACATGGTCCCCCGATGCCGGACTCCCGGCCCCGCGAATCGCTTCGGGTGGCTGCTTGTGCTGCCCACCTGCACACGAGCCTTGGTGGCTCGTGGCGGCTGGGGAACCCAAGACGCGAACATCCTTGCTGGAAAGGATATCGAGGCGATGAGACACAACCGCCGGCCCGTGCTACGGGCCAGCAATCTGAACCCGAACCTGATCTCGTTGCATCCGGGTGAGCGTCCGTCGGCTGCCTGCCCAGACTGCGGCAGGTGGCGGACCCTTCGCCGCGGGATGCTCTCGGCTCACCGCGCCGATGATGGCGCGACTCGCTGTCCTGGCAGTGGACAGCGCATCGCCGTAGACGTCACACCCACCCAGTGGCTGGTCCACCTCCAGGCTGCCGCCCGCCACGCCCGCCAGGTCCAGCCGCGCTACTCCAGGCTGCGTACCCGGCCCAAACCGCACCCACCGGTCCCGCTCCCACCGTTCCGCATGCCTGCCGCATAGACGCACTTCCTGCCCCACCGGCCGGCCCGCACGCCGAGCGAACTGCTCGGTGTGCGGGCCGGCCTTTCTCATGCCGACACCGTCCACAAGTGAGTTCACGATCACCAAGAGGAGAACGACTGATGCGTATCCGTTTGATGGGACTCCCGGTCGAGTGTCAAGCCGTTGTGGACACCCTCGTCGGTGTCTTCGACGTGGTGGACGTGTCCGATCCCTACCTGAATCATGGCCGGTCCGATCTCGTCCGGGTGTACGTCACGATCTCCACCGCCGAGCTTGCGGCCCATGCCGGTGCTGGGGGTGCGCGATGACCGCACCTGGCGACGCATACGCAGACCAGCGTTCCGGCCGTATCGACGACTACACGCACTATTTCGCCACCGCGGCTACGGCGCTGGCAGCCGCGATCCGCACCGAGGCAACTGACGGTGCCGAGATCGTCAGCCACCTGCTCGCCACCGTCGCTGCGAACTTGGGCGGCATGCACACGATCACGAGGAAACGGCCCGGATCGTGGGAGGCCGACTACGTGAACCGGTTCCTCGCATCGACTGTCGGGCCGGACAGCGACTACCTGCTGACCTACCGGACGGATCCGATCGAGGTCGTCGAGTGCGTGCCGGTCACCCTGGAGGACTTGGGGATCGATCACGTCTACGACGACGCGTTCCTTGTCATCGAGCAGGCGGAGGAGGCGACGCTCGGCGCCGACCCTGACGATGCGGCATTGGATGCCTCGGCGGAGCGAGTGGACCGTGCCGATGCGCTGATCGAGCAACTCCGCCTGGCCGATGAGGCCGCCTACCAGGCAGCGTTCAAGCAGCAGGTTCAGGCCGCCGCGCAGAAGCTGGTCTCCGACGAACACCTGCCCGCGACAGTGCCGATCAAGGTCCGGTTCGTCACCTCCGCTGCTGCCGCGAATAGCACCGGCGCCGGCGAGGACTGGTGCAGTGTCGAGTACCGGCTGTGGGAGACCGCTCGTACTAACACGCCGCCGCCCGGTTTCGACCGACCGCTGGCCCAGCTCGGGCCCGACGACTTCACCGTCGAGGCGATGCGACAAGCCCGTCGGCTACCGCTGCAGCGCATCGCCAACCTCGCGCACTACCAGGAAAGGTGACCCAATGACGAACCTTCACGGCGGATCGGCACAGGACGAGGCCGATCCGATCCTTGACGTCGGCGGCTACCTGCCGTGTGGCTGCCACGGCACCCAACGCGACCACACCTGTGATCTCGACGAAACCTATGACTACGACGTCTAGATGAGTGATTCCTTGAAGATCGCGGCGCGTCGTGGCCGGGATGTAGGCGGAGGGTGTTCAAGATCGATGTGTGAGCAAAGAACTGAACACCCTCCTGACCGCACTGTACGTGTTGATCGACCTCCATGTGGTCCCGCCACGGGTTGGTCGTGGCCGTCAACCGGAGTTGTCCGATGCCGAGTTGATCACCTTGGCGGTAGCCCAGGCGCTGCTCGGATTTGGTTCCGAGCGCCGCTGGATCAGGCACATTCGAGGCAGCGCGCAGTGGCGTGCCATGTTCCCGTACCTGCCCGAACAGCCCGGCTATCACAGGCGGCTGAAGGCGGCGGAGCCGTTGCTGTGCAAGGCGATCGCCGTGCTCGCGCAGCAGTGCCCGTCGTGGTTCGACGACGTGTGGATGACCGATGCCACCCCGGTGCCGTGTGCCGCCTCGCGAGAGACTGTGAAGCGTTCGGACCTGGCGGGTCACGCCGGCTATGGCTACTGCGCTTCCCACTCCCGCTACTACTGGGGACTCAAGCTCTACCTGGTCTGCGCCGGCGACGGGATGCCGGTCATGTGGTGCTTGGCACACCCAAAGCTCGGCGAACGCGAGGTGGTAGCCGCCCTGCTGGAGCACAACCACCACCTCATCAGGACTGGGCAGATCCTGCTCGCCGACAAAGGCTTCGCGGGCAAACAGTTCAAGGAACTCACCGACGCGATCGGCCTGAGGCTGCTGCGCCCGGACCGCAAGGACGAGACCTACCGCAACGGCAACCTCGGCCGCGTACGCCAGTGGATCGAATCGGTCAACCAGACCCTGAAAGGCCAACTCGACCTCGAGCACCACGGCGGACGAACCCCCGCAGGCGTGTTCACCCGAATCGCCCAGCGCCTGCTCGCCATGGCCGCTGCCATCTGGCACAACTGGACGAACGACGTCACCGCCAAACGATCACTCACCGCCTACGACCACTGAACAGCCACTTCAAGGAATCTTTCATCTAGGTCCGGCGCCTAGCTCTGCTGTTCACCGGCCGGTCGGTCCGGTCAAGCCACTGCTCGACTGACCGCCCGGCTTTGTCATGCCCACTCCCCCGCGCGGTGGTGTCGTCGCACCACGGCACGCCACGCGCTTCGCACCGTCGCTCTACAACTGCGAAGGAAGGAAGAACTCGTGTCTGTTGCTGCCATCGTGCTCGTGATCGGCTGCATCGCCTATGCGGTGTGGCATCGAGGACAGGACTGGTTCGGCATCACGCTCGGCGCGGCTCTCGGCGTGGCGATCGCCGGGACTGCTATCGGGCAGATGCTCACCGCGCTTCTGAACGCGCTCGGATCGGCTGGATCCGACGTCATGGCCTCGATCTTCTGACAGGCGTTGGCGCCGCGGCAGCACCATCAGCCCGCGGCGCCAACCCGTCCCCACTCTCACTCGCTGCACTTTCTCGCCGGCGCTCGCTGTCCTGCGCTGGTCTGTCCCTGCCCCTGCTTTGAGCCTGTTGGGAGCTTTGTCATGCCCACCGACCTCGATACCTGGACCGCTTTGTGGCGCTCCTACGGCTACCAACTCGTGCTGGTCGGCCTGGTCGTCACCGCCATCGTCCTTGCGTTCACTCTGGTGGTGGCTCACCGGCGGGGCCATACCAACCAGTGGGTGGCCCGGGTCGCCTCCATCGCGGTACTGGCCCTATCGGCCGAGGGCATGTGGGTAGTTGCCCGCGAGCGGCTGCACCTGCCGGTCGTCCTGGCCGCGGCGGTGTTCTTCGTCGCCGAGGCGCTGATGGTGTCGGCGGCGTTGCAGGCCCGCCGACACTACGAACGCACAACCGAACGCGACCCCGGTGGCCGGCTGATCCGACCCGGGCATCCCGGCCCGCACGGACGTGCGGTGTGGGTGATCGCCGCCGTCGCCGGCGGCATCGTCGCGCTCAACTCCAAGTCCGCTGTCGAGGTGCCGCTGCGACTCGCGCTGCCGCTGGCCGCCGCCTACATGTGGCAACTGGCGCTTACCGCCGACGGCACCACCCGGCCAGCCGGGGCGTGGCGGTGGACACCCCGCCGCCTGCTCGTCCGGCTCGGCGCGATCGACCCAACCGAGGCCGATCTGACCACAGCTGACCGGGAACGCCGCACCGCGACGATGACTGTGACCGCGCGTCGGGTCCACGCCAGCGCCTGGCCTGCCGGCTGGCACCTGATGCGGCTACAGCGCCTCGCCGCCAACGCCGACCCGGCGATGGTCACCGAAGTCGCCCGACGAGTCCGCCAAGCGCACCGGATCCGCGAACTCACCGATCCCACCGTTCACGAACCGTCCACGAACATCTCGGACGCCGTGTCCGCGAACACCACAGCTGCCCGCGACCAGTCCGCCAGCAACGCGTCCGACGCTCACGGGGCCAACCGCCCCGCACGGACTGCTGGACGCCGTACGACTGGCAGCGCCAAGCGGACGGAATCGCGGCGCACAACTGCCGAGGACTACCTCGCTGCGGCACGGGCCGCATGGGAACCCGGCGTCGAGGTCGACGTCGGTTGGATCCGCGACGTCACCGGATGTTCCCGGACGACCGCGTACGCGCTGCTGCCCCAGCTTCGAGAACACCTCGCGAACGACCCACACACTCCACCGGCAAGCGAGCAGGACGGTTCTGGGGTGAACGTGGTCGCGTTCGCGAACGGTCCGCGCACCGTCCACCGATAGCAGGCCGCGAAAAGACGTCCGTGGCCGCCGGATGCGCCTACCCGAGCCCCGGCGGCCACGGACCACCAACAAGGGAAGGAGTACCACACGTGGCGACACCACACGCGGTTCGTCGACGGCCGCGCGCGCCCGCGGTCCGGAGCCGGCCCGGTCGCACCCCGTCGCGTCCACGCAGGTCGTCTCGTCGACCGCCGGGAGTCCTGGCTGCCGTACGACGTGCCCGCACGTCGTGGCACCGGCCCAACACCCTGACCGGGTGGGCAACCAAACACGCCCTGCTGGCCACGCGGTGGACCCTCGTCCGGGCTGGCCGGGCCGGCTGGCGGGCGACCCAAGCAACTGGCCGCGCCAGCGTCAGGGTCGCCGGGAAGGTCCGCGTCGGGATCGTGCGTGCCGCCGACTGGGCCGCCGAACGGTCCGCAAGCGGGGGTCGCGATGGCGCCTCGCGGGGGTGGCGGTGGATCGCCAACGCAGTCGGCGCCCGCACCACCTACACCTGCTGCGGCCAGTCCTGGACCAACCAAGACGCCTACCGCGCCCACTGGAACACCCACTCAGAGCAGACGCCACAAACCCGCAGCCTGCCCACCGCCACGCCCGTCGTGCCGGCGGGTGTCGTCGAGGGTCCCCGACCGACCGGCGTTCCCGCCGGTGACCGGGGCCGCACCACCACCACGACCACGACTAGGACGACCGGCACTGTGACCCGGGCCGCCGGTCGGGCAGCCCGCTACTGGCAGAGGAGAACACACATGGCCGAAGGTGCCAAGCAGTACCTCGACTCCTTCAACGGCCTGCTCGACGGCCTCCAGGAGTTCGACAACCACGCCGATTTCGCCGCCAAGCTGGACGACCTGGCCGCGATCGAGCGGCAGCGTGCCGAGATCGTCGCCGATTTCGTCGCCGACCTGGGCTCCTGCATCAAACTCGACCACCGCGTCACCAACGCCCTGGTCACATCCGCCGAAGAAGGCGACCTGCTCGGCGCATTCGAGAACGCCGCGAAAACGTTCCGCTCCGTCTACGAGTCAATCCTCGAAGCCGAAGAGAACGGCGTCGCACCACTCAAGGCCGCTTCCTAACCCACACCATCCACCCCCTGCCCACAGAGGGCCGGCTCGTGTCCCGCAGGCCGGCCCCGCCCCCATCGACCCTGCCGAATGACCCAGCTGAAAGGAGACGTGATGGCGAGACGACGTCCCGCCCGCCGGCCGGCGCGGCGAGGTATGCGGCGACCGGACCGCCGGTTGGCACGTCGCCAGCAACCCCTCGAACCCCTTAACCGACCCTTCGACCGCCCGGGAGCCGGACGTTTCGACCGGCCCGGCCCGCGGAACCTGAGCGGTCCGCGGAATCTGGGCGGCTGCCCGGAGCCGCGTCCGTGGGCGACCTATGGGCGGCTGTCCGCCCGGTTCGGCCGCTGGTACTTCCGGTACCGGTGGGAACTCGCTCCCGTCACCTGGGCGCTCGTGACCGCCGTCGCCGGCGTGGTCGCGGTCGAGCTGCTCGCCACGTCGACGATTCTGCTGGTCGCCGGCGCGGTCTGGGCCGGCACCGCAATGGCCGTCCGGCGGTGGAAGAACGCCCGCTACCGGACCCACGCCCACGCCGCCGCGTTGGCGACCGGCGGCTGGGCGACCGCCGCCTCGGTGTGGGGCGCGAACAATCAGTGGGTTGCCGCGGCTCTTGTGGCGGCGACTGCTGCGGTCGGGATTCCGTGGTGGCTCAACCATGCCGTCCGCGACCACGTCGTTCAGTTGCGGGAGCGGGAACGCTGGTCGGATGTCGCCGGCCAGATCCAGCTGGCCGGGTCGAAGATGCTCCGCCGCAAGACGCTCACCGACACCACGACCGGACGCGAGATCGGCTGGGAAGCGCTCATCGAGCTGCCACCGGGCCAGACCGCGAACGCCCTCGCAGCCCAGAAAGCGCGGATCGAATCGCTGCTCGGACTACGGATCGGGTCGGTGCAGGTGGCCAAGGTGCTCAAGCACGCCCGCCGCGCCACCATGACCGTGGTCCGTGACGACGTGTTCTCCTCCACCGGCGAGATCCCCCACCCGGCCCTGGCCGAGGCGTGGGAAGCCGGCTCCCGGTCGATCGTCGACCCCGTGCCGGTCGGGGTGTGCGAGGACGGCACCACTGCGACCATCCAGCTCGTCGACCCCAACTCTGGTGCGAACCGTGGACTGACCATGGGCGCTGCCGGTGGCGGGAAGAGCAACTGGATCAACGTCAAACTCGCCGCTGCCGCGGCCAGCGCTGACTGTGTGATCTGGTACGGCGAGGTCGCCAAACGCGCCGCCAAAGCCCGTCCCTGGCTCGGCTGCCTGGACATGCCACCAGCCGACACCCCGGCCAAGGTGCTGGCCATGCTCAAAGCCGGTGAGGCGGTCATCGCCGAACGCGGCGTGTTCGCCGGGGAGACCTACGGCGACGACGCCATCCCACCCGGCAACGGCGTCCCGACGGTGTTGATCATGTTGGACGAGTTCGCGTCCATGGTCGCCGACCCCACCCACGGGGAGGCGATCCTGGCCTCGGCCACCAACGTCGCCCGCACCGGACGGTCGCTGCTGGTCTCGATCGACATCCACAGCCAGCACGGTTCCGCGGGCGCGTTCGGCTACGGCCAAGCCGCACAGCTCATCGCCCAGCTGAACATCCGGGCCTGCTTCCGGCTGGCCAAGAACGAGCACTCCCGGTTCGTGTTCCCGTCCCACTACGCCCAGATCGACGCCTCGGCGCTTCCGCATGACGGGTCGTTCTACCTGTCCACCCGCGGCGACGTACTCCCCACGCTGCACAGGGCGTACGCCTTGTACAAGCCGGAGGACGTCCGCAAAGTCGCGGACCGGCTATCCGCCGGCACCCGTCCCAGGCTGGACGAACGGTCCGCCACCGCCGCCGCGAACGTCCTCGGCAACCAGTACACGGACACCGCGAACGGAACGTCCAGCGACCTCGAGGAATCCGGAGGCCTCAAGGGATCCGCGGCACAGTCGCGGACTGGTCCGCGGACGCTGGCACCGGCACCGGTCCCGATGTCCGCAGACGAGGCAGAACGTGTCCGGGTCGACATCGAAACAACCCGCACCCGCATCCGCCAGGCCGCCGACGCCGCGTTCCGCCGCGCCGACGCCACCCGTACTGCCACTGGCGGAACTGGCTACCTGTCCGGCAACACCACCACCGTGCCCACGCCCCGGCAGGGGATCGACATCGACCGGCCGGACGACGACGAACCGGATGATGCGCAGGACGAGTTGGCGCGTCGCATCCTTAACGTCCTCGGCAAGGCCGCGGGCATCCCTGTCAGCGCTGGCTCGATCCAGGCCAACTTCGGGGTCGACGTGTCGAGGGCAACCGTTGTGCGTCGTCTCAACACGCTCCAGGACGCCGGCTTGGTCCGCATGGTCGGTGCCGGCCGCGGCGCTGGGTGGACTCTCACCCGTCACCTTGAGTAGCCGACTTTGGCTCACAAACGAATCAGCTCATGAGTCAATTCGCCCATCGCCCGCGCGTAGAGAAGGTTTTCGGTTTTCGGTTCACGTGAGCTGATTCGATTCCGCGCACACGCCCCGTAATCACACACGGCAATCGCCGGGGGGCGGCCGACCAGCCCGCGAAGCAGCTCGGCCGCCCCCCACATCGTTCCCTCCATCGAAAGGACGATCTCCAGTGTCTCGTACCAGTACTTTTGGCAGGCCCGGCTGGGTCCTCTCGGCCGCGGCCGCCGTCATCACCGGTCTGCTCCTGTCCGCACTCTCGCCCGTCCTGGCGATCGCCGCCGGTGTGCTCGCCCTGGTCGTCATCGCCGTCGACGTCGCACAGATCGTGGCAAGGCGGTGGTCCAGGTGACCCCATCCATCCCCGCCCAGCAGGCCGCCCGTCACCTCCGCGCCCTCATCCGTGTCGGCATGACCGTGCCGCAGATTTCTGTCGCGTCCGGCGTCGCCGTACGGGTCGTTCAAGACGTCGCGTCCGGCCGCCAAGACCGGGTGCTCCGGGCAACCGCCGAACGGCTCCTCGCCGTCACCAACCCCAGTCCAGGCCCGCCCGGGACCATGCCGTCCATCGGTGTCCTCCGACGAATCCAGGCACTGCTGGCGATGGGATGGCGTCACCGCGACCTGGACCTCCGTACAGGCCTGGACACCAGGACCGTGCTGGACCGCGGCCACGGCTGGGTACCGCCCTCGGTCCACGACGCCGTTTGCCGCGTCTACGACATCCTGTCCATGACACCAGGGCCGTGCCCCCGCACCCGCGACGAAGCACGCGCCGCCGGCTACGCCCCACCCCTGGCGTGGGATGACAACACCATCGACGACCCGGCCGTGCTGCCTAACCTGCACGGCGACGGTCAGGACGCGGGCGTCGACGAGGCCGCCGTACTGCGTCGCATCGCCGGCGACCGGGTGCCCGTCACACCGGCCGAAGCAGCGCAAGTGATCGCCAGGATGCGCCGCGCCGGGCTCCCCGACGCGGCCATCACCCGAATCACCCGGCTCCGCACCGACCGGTACGCACCGCTGCAGCGTGATCTGAGCCGGGCGGCGTGATGGGGCGCCGCTCGTACGGGTGGCGCGACGCGGTCATGATCCAGCTCTGGGACGGACGACAGGTGCCCGGCCGGTGGATCAGCGGACTCCCCGCCTTCCGCTACGGCTGGGCACCTGACGGACTCGCCACCCGCCGGCAGGTGCGCGCCAAGCGGCTGTGTCCCGGCGGGCACGAGCCCTACGCGCTGCTGGTGTGGCGACGTGACCGTGCCTTCGCCTGGCTGTACCGCCTCGACCTCGCCCAACCTTCCCGTATCCCCACCGCCGCGCAACAAGCCGCACTCACCCGCGCGATGGCGGCCCGCCGCTGGTGTGCCGGCTGCCAGCAACACGCCGATCACTGCGTCGCCCGGTCCACCGGCCTGTGCGGCGACTGCATGGCCAAGCAGACGGGCCTGGCCGCATAACCGCCCTGCGTACCCGCAACGCCTGCCTGCAGCACCACCCTCACATCCAGAAGGGAAGCACCGAGATGTCCGAGATCACCGTCGACGACGACCAGCTCGTCGAGCTCGCCAGAGAACGATTAGAGGACCTCGCCGACCGCGGCGGCTGCCTCGACTGCGGCCAGACCATGACCGAGCTCGCCTTCGGCGATGTTGTCTGCACTCCGTGCGGCAACACCTGGGACGACTGGGACGACTACCTGCGCGACGTCGAACGGCAGGCCGCCTGAATGCCGCGTCTGCAACGCGACCTCCGTCCCATCGTCAAAGCCGCGCTCAGGGCCGGTTGGCGCGTCCAGACCACCCGCCGTGGCCACCTCAAACTCCGATCCCCACGCGGCGCCATCGTCGTCCTCGGCGGCACACCGTCGGACCGCCGCGCCCACCGCAACGCCCGCGCCCACCTCCGCCGCGCCGGACTGAACTGCTGACCCACAACCAGCCCAACCCCTTCTCCGAAAGGAAACTCCATGCGCAATGGTGAGATCACCACGACCGTGGCCGGGAACCTGACCGGCGACCCCGAACTCCGCTTCACCCCAAACGGGGCGGCCGTCGTGTCGTTCACGGTCGCGGTTAACTCCCGGTCCTATGACCGGCAGACCGGCCAGTGGACCGACGGGGATACTTCGTTCGTCCGCTGCACGGCGTGGCGGCAGCTGGCCGAGAACGTCACCGAGTCGCTGCAGAAGGGCGACCGGGTGGTGGTGGCTGGCCGGTTCGCAGAAGACCACTGGACCGACGCCAAGACCGGGGAGAACAGGTCGTCGTGGAAGCTGACCGCCGACGCGGTAGGTGTCGAGCTGAGCTTCGCCACCGCAACCCCGAAACGGGCACGCCGGGCACCAGCCACAGCTCCGGATGACCCGTGGGCCAACGGCACGCCGACACGCCCCGAACCTGTCGGCGCCGGGGCCGATCCCGCCGGCGAACCACCCTTCTAACCACACATTCGACGACTGACACGGCGGCCAGGCACACCTCCTCCTCGGGGGTGTGCCTGGCCGCTATTTCTTGTGGCAATGTCCCACGTCCCCTGTGTGGAGAGAGGTTTCCGAGACTGTGGTGGCTCCCGATCACGACGACCTGCCCGACGACGCCGGTACCCACGAGGCTGCGGGGATGGCTGCCGAACCGTCCGCCGATGGGAAGGGGCCAACCCAGGCGCAGATCCTGATGCAGATGGCCGAAGACGCCTACCGGCTGATCCGGTCCACCGACGGCCGCACCTACGCCGTCCCCCGACTCGGCCCGAACATCGCCGTCCCCCTCGCCTCCAAATCAGGGGCCGGGATCCGCGCCAAACTTGCCGACTCCCTGTGGCGCCAGACTGGCAAAGTCGCCACCGGCTCGGCGCTGTCCGACTGCATCAACGTCTTGGAAGGCGAGGCCAGCGAACTCGACCCCACCCCGGTGTTCCTCCGCATGGGCCACACCGGCGACACCGGCGACTCCGACGACGGCGAGGCGTTGGTGGTGGACATGGGCACCGAAACCGGGCAGTGCATCCACATCACGCCCGACGGGTGGGACATCCGCCCGTCGTCGCCGGTGATCTTCCGCCGCTCCGAGCTCACCCACCCCCTCGTCGAGCCAGTCCGCGGCGGCACTTTGGCGCCGCTCCGGACACTGGTCAACCTGTCCGAGGACGACTTCCGACTGGTGATCGGCTGGGTGGTTGCGGCGTACTTCACCGACATCCCGCACCCGATCCTGCTCGTCCAAGGCGAGCAGGGCACCGCGAAGTCGAACCTGATCCGCTGCCTACTCGGCCTCATCGACCCCCAACCGGCCGAGGACCGGGAGAGCCCGGCCGACAAACGCGAGTGGGCGATCTTCGCCCGCGCCTCGTGGGCGTTCAGCTTCGACAACGTGACCGAGATCCCGGACTGGCTGTCCAACTCCCTCTGTAAAGGAGTGACCGGCGACGCGGTGCTGCAGCGGGTACTGCACTCCGACGAAGACATCGCCGTGTTCTCGTTCCAGCGGGTGATTGCGATGACCACCATCGCGATCAAGCACGACCTGGCCGGTGACCTGACCGACCGGATGCTGCTGGTCGAACCCGAAGTCATCGAACACCGCCGCGCCGAAGCCGACATCGCCGCCGCCCGTGCCGCCGCACTGCCCGATGCGCTCAGCGCAGTGTTGGACCTGGTGGCCGGGGTGCTCGCCCAACTGCCCACCGTGCAGCTGCCGGATCCGCCGAGGATGGCCGACTTCGCCGAAGTGCTCGCAGCCGTCGACACCGTGACCGGGTGGGCCACCCTGCCCACCTACCGCGCCCGGGTCGCCGCGCTGGGCATGGCGCTCATCGAGGGCAATACTTTCGCCCGGGCGCTGCACTGGCACGCCGCCACTCTCAAGCCCGGCCACGCAGGCGGGAGCTTCGAGCCGGGTGTGTGGGAAGGCACCGCCGAGGACCTGCTCACCGCCCTCCGAGCTATCTGTGAACGTCACGGGCTGCCCGTCGACGAGCTGCCCAAAGACGCGAGAGCGGTCGGGCGCAAGGTCCGCGAGATCGCCCCCTCGCTGCGCAAGGTCGGCGTCGACATCCGCCCCGATCGGACGAACAAGCGCCGCACCCTTCGGCTCCAGCGCATCACCGACCACAACCTGCTCTCCGGGCAGGGTAGAAGCACTCCTCCTTCTTAGATTTCAGAAGGAGGAGAACTGATGTCACTGATGTCACCCGCGAATCATCTGCGCAGGTCAGGGCCCGGTTTTCGGCGGTGACAACAAGCCGATGCTGTTGTCACCTTGTCGTCACTGATGTCACCGCCCCGGTGACAACAACCCGGTCCCAGAGACATCAGGTGACAAGAAGACCGTGCTCATGTCACCACCCGGAAAGGCCGCCTGACCTGCACGGACGCGCGCCCGGTGACATCAGTGACATCGATTCGGGCCTGTTCCAATCTGCGCGCCACCCACGTCGTCCGCACAACCCGCGCCGACACCGCCCGGCCGGGGCGGGGGATGCCTAACCCCACCCCGCACCGTCGGCTCGCGGCACACCGGCCCTGCACCCCCGCCGCGCCGCGCCGCCCGCTGACCGTGGCGCCCCGCCTGTGGCCGGCGATGTAGGCATCCCCCGCCCCGAGGAGATCCGTCTCATGTCCGAACCACGTTGTCGTCGCTGCCGTGGCCGCCTGACCCCGATCTACCCCGGCCAGACCGAACACCCCACCTGCTCACCCACCCCAACCGGATGGATCCCCAAAGTCACCGCCCAACAAGTCACCCTCGACCTGTCCGACGCCAAGGGCGGACCGGTGCGCCTCGCCCTGGAGCTGGCCGGCCTTGGCTGGCACGTGTTTCCGCTCTCACCGGTCAGCAAACGACCACTCGGCAACTGCCGCACCTGCCGAACCATCGCCCGCGGCACCCCGCACCCGGCGGAGGAATGCCCATGCCTGCCCGCCGGCAAGTGGTGCCACGGAGTCCGCGCCGCCACCACCAACCCGACCATAATCACCGGCTGGTGGCACGACGAACCACACGCCGTCCCCGGGATCGCCGCCGGACCATCCGACCGGGTTCTGATTGACATCGACACCCACGGCGACCCGCTTCCGGATGACCTGGCCACCGGACTCCTTCCCGGTATTAACCTCGCCGCTGAACCCATCGACGAGCACCAATGGCGAGACCCCGGCCGCTACCGCGACGGCAGGGACACGCTCCGCCTTCTCGCCCAGATTCGCGGCGGGACGCATCCTTGGCCGGGCGACCCTGGTCACCAACCGGTCAGTGTTGCCACCCCATCCGGCGGGCGACACCTGTGGTACCGGGCACCCGTCAAAGGGCTACGGCAAGCACTCAGCAACCACGGACTCGGCTGGCAGATCGACGTCAAAGCCGGCTGGTCCTACGGTGTCGCGCCTGGCGCCACCACAACCGCAGGCAAGTACGAAGTTGTCACCGGTGACATCGCCAACCCAGGCCGGCTGCCGGCCTGGCTCGCCCGCGAAGTCAGCCGCGTCACCACTCCCCGCCCACCGCGGCCCGTCCGGCCCGTGCCGCCACCACAACCAGGACTGAGTTCGTCCGGACGAGGCCCGGCCGCCTACCTCACCACCGTCATCAACCGCGGCACCAACCGACTCACTGGCATGCGCGACGGCCGCAAACGCGCCCTCGCAGCCCTCGCGTACCACGCCGGCGGCCTCCTCGACTGGTCCGGCCTCGACGAAGCCGACGTCACCAACCAGCTCGTCGCCGCCGGCACCGCCAGTGGCCTCTCAGCCAACCAAGCCCACCGCATCACCCACCGGGCCCTGGCCAGAGGTATCGCCACACCATTACCTGCTCCCACGAGCTCGCGACGATCTCCGCCCATCCGATCTCAGGAGGTGGCATCGGAGTGACTCAAGCCCGACGGAAGGATCGCGTGCGCCCCGTCGAACCCGACCTGCAACCCGAGACAATCACGGAGTATGTCCGCGGTCTAGTCGCAGGCTGGCCGCCCCTAACGGATGGGCAGCGCCACCGCCTCACGGTCCTGTTGCGTAGCTGTGGAACGGATGGCGAGGATCGGAGCGCAGCATAGGTGGGACCACGAAAGAAGCGAGGGGCGGATCGGCTCGTCGGCTGTCAAGGGGCCGGAGCCCGCTTCGGAGGAGCTTCACCGGGAACGCCGAATGTGTTGACGCAACGACTTCCTCCGAAGGCGCCCACTGAGAATCAGATCGCGGAATGTCGCCTGGCACCTGGAATTCGACATTCAGACGTATCCCTGATGTGAGCCCTTGACGCGCCGCCGCGACCTCGCCAGTCACACGCCTGATCGTGTCAGTCCAGGCACGACTCTCCAGGCCTTTCAACGCAGCCGGTGAAGGCCATGCAACATCGGGCTCGTTCGAACTCCTCACGAGGATTGCCTCGTGCCAGCTAGCGTACGGCCGGGGCAGCTTGTGCAGGTGAACAGGTACATCGATCCGACGTCGCCGAGCATGATCCCGTGGGGGCGCCCAGGCGTCACGATCCAGGATGCTGCGTGGTTTAGCAATCGATGGAGCGTCGCGGTCTTCGAGTGGGAGCCACCGCCCTTTAGAACCGAACTCGTCGCTAGCGATGGTCAACAAACGTTTCATTGGATGGCCACGCCCACACACCGGCCACTCTGGGTCCTGGATCCAGTGTGGATACCCACCCACCTTCGTTCCAGGGGCGGTAGATAGCGCGTACCGGTACTGTTCATCGTTTTGGTCGTCCCACTGTGCGACTCGTGCACGGAGCTCATCGTGAAGATCTTCAATCGACGGACACTCCACGACCCGCTCGGAGCTTAGCACGCACGGGATCGGCACATAGTCATAGGCGAACATCTCGTCGTCGAACCGTGACGCCGGTGGTGGACTGGATCGCGACTCACCGATGCCTGTCGCTTGCCGCCAAACAGTCAGCGGGCGCGGTCCCCACCAAGATGCGGAGTGGTGGTTCGGACACCACCGCAACTGGAATAGGTCGCACCGCTCCGGAAATGGCAACTCAGGCACGTCCCGAGCGAACAACTGCAGTACCGCGACCAGCGGGACCGGAACCTCCGACGGGCGATCCTGCCTCCGACGACCAACGAATGTCCCATCGTCTCGCTGTTCGACCTCCGCACCTGTCTTCATGCTCTATGCCATTGCCTGATCCATCGACGCGACCCACGACGGCGCCTCGACGTCCTCGTATTCCACATGGGGTTCCTGACACGGGGGCCATGCCTCATCAGCTGGCCAAAGCAAGGGCCCAGCGAGCGAGCTGTCGCCCCGGCCAGGGTCACCGATCCGGGGATGCAAACGAACTGTTTGCCCCCGGAACTGCGTCAACTCCGAAGAGATCTCACCAACGTCACGCGGGGCAGGCGGGGTTGTACGACTCACCAGGTCCAGCCCCCCAATGCAGGCTCTCACTGCGTTTTGCGGCAATGGGTTCAGTGGATCGCTGATCTCATCCGTCGGTGCCCGGTTCCACCGTGTGGTCGATGACATCAACGGGGCCAGTTCCGGGCTGAGCCCATGGAAGGCGGCCGGCCCTCTCCATCTCGCGGTTGGCGGCGAGCAGCGCCCGTTGCAGTTGATCGCCCTTCGCATCGATGGTCACGACGAACGGCACAGCCTGGCTTCGCCAGCGATCTACGACATTCGGTAGGATCGAGACGAACGACTCAGCGACCACAGACGACTCGGCCAGCCCGCGCGCGGCAACCAAGTACCCACTGGCGCTGCCAAACCATTCAAGGTCAGAGATCAGGTCGGTCGCCGCATCGAGGCCCGCCACTTCGTGAGGAAACATGAAGGCCTTGGACAGGTAGTCCACGAGCGAGGCGAGGTCGGATAGACCCGCGAGGTCGAGCCTAATGAGGCTCATCCCACGCGAGTGGGCCTGTTCCTCGAAGCGTGCCTGCAGGGCATCGTTAACGCCGAGATGAATGGTGAACGGCTGCGCGATGGGGGTCATGGCCCGATCCAAGTTGGCGCATTGACGTGGTCCCAGTAGTAGATGGCATTCGGGTTGGCGGGGTCCCCCTCGATGATTACGCGGTGGACGCCTCGCTTAGCTCCGGCCTCGGCTGCTGTCCACTCGGTGTAGTTACCTCCGCGCGGAAGCAACTCATCCGAGTTGCCGTAGACCTTGCCGTCGTGGCCAGGGAAGCGGATCTTCCCAGCTGCCGCGCGTTGGATTGCGTCGTCGACGTTGGACCGAACTGCCGGCGACAGTGCATCAAGGGCTGACGTGCCGGCCTTTGCGGCTGTTCGAGTCCTCCTGACCCCTTTCACTGCGAGTTTGACGCCGCCGATGACGGCTTTTCCAGCTATCGCGGCTAGTTTACCGACAGGAATGATGCTTGCTGCGGCGAGGCCGCAGGATGCGGAGATTCCTGGGCTGTTGGCGCAGTTGATGTAGTCCTCGGCGAGGAACATGCCACCTGCGGCGAGTACGTCCATTGGGCCGGCGGTTCCGCTGGTGTAGGTGCGGGGTGTGATGCCTGTGCCGCCGAGGCCGGCGCAGCCGCTTCCGTAGGCGCCTGTGCTATTCAGCGGGGACGTCGAGGAGCCGCAGTAGGTGCGAGTCCGATCTGTTTGCGGGGAGGTGGCAGGGCCGGAACCTCCAGTCGGGTCTGTCTGCAACTGAGGGGTCGGTGCGGTGCGCCTGGTTGGCAGGCCAATTGGCGTGCCGTCGGAGCCGAGTGGGGTGCCGTCTTCTTCGATGGCGTAGTGGCCGTCGTAGTCGAGGCGGGTAATTGGGTTGCCGGCGGCGTAGCCGTAGCGGTTGCCGTTGAAGGGGTCGGTGGCCAGGTTCATGTCGGCGAGTGCGCCGTTGTAGGTGTCGCGGGTGAGGAAGCGGTTGAGGCCTGGGCTGTAGTCGCGGAAGCCGAGGTCGTAGCTGTTGGTGGCTGGGTCGTAGCGTTTGGCGGTGTATCGGTAGGGGTTGTAGGGCTCCTGGTCGGGGTTTTGGGTGTCGGGTTTGTCGATGCCGGTGAACAGGTCCTCATCATCGTTGCCGTAGGCGGTGTAGCCGTAGGTGGCTTTCGTATCGCCGGCAGCGTCAGTGAGGGCGTCGACGTCGGTGTGGGGGCTGTAGGAGTAGTGGGCGTCCTCGCTGCCACCGCCGTCCAGCGCGGTGGTTTGGGTGAGCCGCTGGCCGTAGGCGTCGTAGGAGAAGCTCTTCTTTACCTGTCCGGCGACGAGCTCGGTCACGACCTTGTTGGAGTGTCCGAGGTATTCGTAGTCGGTGGTCTTCTCCCCCGCTCCACCAACATCAGTGGTTTTGGATGCGGTGCGGTCGAGCGGGTCGTAGGTGTAGGTGGTGGAGGTGCCGGTGTTCTTGGTGTGGCGTTTGATCCGGTCGAACCCGTCATATCGGTACGACTCGACCAGCTCATCGGCGGCGGTGACGGTGTCGAGGCGGCCGAACGGGTCGTAGTTGTAGTTCGCTGTGGTCCCGCTGGTGGTCGCGGACACGAGCCGGTTCCGGTTGTAGCTGTAGCTGGTGGCGACGCCACCGATCTGTTGGGAGATGACGTTGTTGTTCGCGTCGTGAACGTACGACTCGCTGCCGGCGCTCGTGCCGGTCTTCGTTAGTGATCTGATCCGGTCGAGCGGATCATAGACGTACGCCGAGGTGGTGGTGAGGGTGGCGGCGTGGTTGTCGGCGTTCATCCGCCGCGCCACGTCGGAGAGTTTGTTGCCGTTGGGGTCCCAGGTCAGGTCGTGGCCGGTGACCACGGTCCCACCGGGTTTGGTCTCTTCCTGGGATTTGAGCAGCCCGTCGAGGTAGTAGCCGTAGGTGACGGTGTTCTGGTTCGGCTTGGTCTCCTGGAGCCGCATCCCGCGGTCGTCGTAGGTGTAGCTGGTGATCTTCGGCGTGGTACCGGTGTTGTCGGTGACCTCCGACAGCAGGTCCCGCACCTCATAGGCGTAGTCGATCGCCTTGTTGTCGTGGGTGCGGCTGGCGAGGGTCCCGTTGGGGTGGTAGTCGAGGGTGGTGGTGTGCTTGGTCTGCGCACCAGCCTTCTCCAGCACCTCTTCGACCTGGTTGAGGTCGGTGTAAGTAACGTCGTAGCCGTTGATCGCCGCACCCGGACTCGCATCCGTGATCAGCTTCAGGTTGCCGTTCGGGTCGTACCGGTAGCTGAAATCGATCAGCTCGTTATCGGCCTCACCGGAGTTGTCACGGACCAGCTTGATCGCATCCGCCGAGACGATGCCGCCGGCGTTCTGCTTCAGGACGATCTTCTGACCGGTCGCCTGCTCGTCGAATGTGAAGGAGCCGAGCGATCTCCACTCCCCGGCGTTGGTCTGCTGGTTCAGTGTCTGGTTCGCGGTGCCGGTGGCGTGGGTGATGGTGTAGGCGGCGTTGGTCGCGGCACCGGACACGTCGGGGTGTTTGACGAAGACCTGGTAGGTGCCGTCGTCGGGGATCCGCAGCTTCCAAGTGAACTCATCGCTGCCTGTACCGGCGGCGTGGGTGCGGTAGTCGAACCCGTGATGCCCCGGCGCGGCGGTCCCGGTCGCCCAGTTGCCGGTAGGGCTGGCCGCGGTGTTCTGGGTGTCGGAGTTGTCGACCAGCACGGTCGCCGCACCTACCGGCACACCGTCGTCGGTGCGGGAAGCGAGGTTCCCGGACAGGTAGTAGCCCCAGCCTTGGGTCCGCGACGCCGACCCACCCGCACTGGACACGATCCGCTCGATCTGCTGGCCGAGGTCGTTGTAGTCGTAGGACGTGGTGATGTCCCACGGGTCGGCCGAGGTCTTGGTCCAGCCGTTGTCGAAGTAGCCGTAGGTCGTGTCGTTCCGTACCGACTGCCCGTCCGAGGGTGGTGCGGACACCTTCGACAACCGGCCCACCCCGTCATAGGAGAACAGGGTGGACACATGGCTCCGGTAGTCCGGGTTGGTATCGGCCGGGTCGAACGGGGTGCGCCGTTCGGTGATCCGGTTCATCTCGTCGTAGACGGTTTCGGAGGTGAAGTCCCCCGCTGCACCGGTGGCGACACCGCGGGGTGACTCGACCTTGGTGGTGTTGCCGTTCTCGTCGTAGGTGTATTTGGTGGTGTGGTAGACGATGCTGTCGGGGTTTCCTGGGTCTTGCAGCTTGTGCGGGACTGACGCCTGCCGAACCTTGCCGCGGGCGTCGAGGGTGAGCAGGGTCTGGTTGCCGTCCTGGTCGGTCTGCTTGTTGACCAGGCCGTCGAAGTCGTAGGTCACCGATGTGGTCTTGCCCGCGGCGTCGGTGGTTGTGGTGGGCCAGCCGGCGATGTTGTAGTCGTACTGGGTAGTGAAGTCGCCGGTGTCAGCTGTGGCGTTCTTGACCGGGTCGACGACCTTGGTCAGGTTGCCTACGTTGTCGTAGCTGTAGCTGGTGAGCCCGCCGTCGGCGTCGGTCATTGAGATCATCTGATCGACGGCGTTGTAGACGTAGCTGGTTTTGAAGTCGTCCGGCACGCTGGTGGTGAGTACACCTTTCGGCTCAGTCACCGAGTTGACTAGGCCGTGTCTCCTAAACCCTGGCGGTAGTTGAGGATGGCGGCAGCGAGGGTGAGTCCGCCGAGGTAGGTGATGGCGTACTTGTCGTAGCGGGTGGCGATGCCGCGCCATTGCTTGAGTCGGTTGA